>JBOHYR010000093.1:0-58498 GCA_050737995.1 Rhodanobacteraceae bacterium | reverse complement strand
AGGTGACCTTCTGGCCTTCCTGCAGGGACTTGAATCCGGTGCCGGTGATCGCGCGGAAATGCACGAACACATCTTCACCATTTTCACGGCTGATGAAACCGAAGCCCTTGGCATCGTTGAACCATTTGACGGTGCCGGTCTGACGCTCCGACATAACTGACTCCTTACTACTCGATTGATTGAAAACAACGTACTTGCGTACGCAACTTGAAGCACTGACTAGCGAGAGTGAAGACAGCGATGCGATCGTTGAAACGGTCAGCAACCAGCCCCAAACAAACCGCCCTCAACGGTTTGGCTAACTCAGCGGCGCGATCCTACAGCAGATTTGCACCAAAATGCCAGTGCATCCGCAGATAACTTCCCCCTTTTCACGCCGGGATCAGTCCCGCTCTACTCGGCGGCGCTGGCTTTCCTCAATCCCGACCAGTCCCGCCAAGGCTCCGCTCAAGGCCAGTGCGCCTAACCCATAGCCGATCAAACCGATTACCATCCCGAGCGCCAGCGTGGCAAACCCGCTGCCTGTGCCCTTGATCGCCGCAGCAATTCCGTAGGCAACCCCGGCGGCGACGAGCAGCATTCCGATCCAGGCGATGACCCGTGCCGTGGCAAGGACAAGCCCAAGATGGCGGCTTTGCAGATGTCGATAAGGCAGCCAGCGTCCCGGTTCCACGGATACTCCCGGTGCGGATCAATCAAAGTTCATCGTAGTGGGTGATGGCATTGAAAAACATCCGGTAACTGCCGATGGTTTCGCCGCGCCAGATCGGATTGTTGGCGAACAGCAGCACATGGCCCTTGCCGTATCGCGCGTCGACCACCGCCGCGCGGCCGGCCATGCCCTCACCGTTTTCGAGCAGACCACTGATCAGCAGTTTGTCTGCGTCCGCCCAGCGCACGACCACGGCTGGGCGATCGGCCATCGGAATCACGAACGGATTGTTGCGGGCCTGCTCGGCGTTCAGGGGCACGGCTTGCCAAGGCTTGACGTCCGGCAATTCCGGCGGTGGCGCGAAGGGACGTCCTTCCGGCACGTCGACGTCTTGGGGGCCTCCCCGGCCGGTCGGCCTCTCATAGTCGTTCGCGGTCGGCAGTCCGCGGTTGCCGAGGGTCTGGTCGGCGACGTTGAAGGACATGCCCTGCGAACTGTAGAGCGCGAACGCATTCTCGTAACCTGCGGCGACGGGACTCGTCTTGTCGACAAGATCGGCACGCAGGACGCTGCCGACCACCCGCAAGTCACCGGCTTTCTCGACTGACACCCCCGGGGCGAGCCCGATGTCGATTGTGAAGCGTGCGCTGTCTTCGGAGGTGATCAACAGGCCACCTGACGCCACGAATCGCTTGAGGTTGGCAACCCCCGTTTCGCCAAGGCCCGGGCGCACGTCCGGCGTCGAATCGATCACGCCCAAGTTGGGCGTCAACTCGGTCTTCTGCCATGGCATCGGATTGCCGTACATCGGCAGGCCGTCGACGATCATGCGGGTGTGGTCACCGACGCCGACGGGACCAAAAAGGATCACGTCGTACTTGCTTCGCAAGTCAGGCTCGCGCGCAACATCCTGGGTGCTGATGTAGGTGTATGGCACATGGAGCTTGTCCAGCGCCATCCGCCACCAGCCTTCGGTCTGGGTCGAAAGCCATGTGTGCATCAGTGCGACGCGCGGCATCCGCCCGCTTGTGGACACTCCGAGAGATGTGAGCGAGAACGCGGTCTGGTCGAAGTCGCCCTGCACTTCCTTCATCGGCACTTCCAGCACCGCTGGATCTACGACGCGTGCGACATCTACGCCGAACAAGTCGCCGAACGACCAGCCGGTATCGTCGTAGGGGTGCTTTTGCGGATCGTCTGGCGACCAGTACTGCCGGTCCAGCAACGTGTCGGCGATACGCGAGTAAGGCTGGTCCATGCGGATGATCCAGCTTCCGGCCGGAAAGGTGCGCTTGACCGCCGCAACCGTGGGCGGTTCGACCGGGGAGGCTTGCCTGACCTTCGACTTGCGGTTGCCAGTGCTCTCGGTGTCGTCCGCGACCGCAACCGTGAACGGCGCCGTGGCCTGATCGATCTCGACGTGCTGCAGGTGCAACGCATGCAACAAGTGCATCTGTGCGCCCTTGTCCTTTTCATTGGCGGACAGGACATAGGCTGCCGGTCCGGCCAGTTCGGGCTTTTCGACCGAACGTTTGGACTTCAGCCAGAAGTTGTCGAGGAAGTGCTGGCCGTTTTGCGCGAAGTAATACAGCGCGGTCAGCAGGCCGGACTCCTCGTAGTTGTTGTTGTCGCGCTGCGACCACAGCACCTTGGGCAGCGGCGGGTTGGGCTTGTACCAGGTGCGTGCGTACTCATCGGGATCAAGGATGCGCTCTTCGGTATCCGCGCCGCCATTGCCGAAGGTCTCGTACAGCCGGCTGATGCCGTTATGCATCGCCGCGATGAACATGAGATACCCCGGGCTCCACGTATCGAATTCACCGTGGGTGAACACGCCAGGAAGGCCCAGTTTGGTCAACTGCTCGACGTTGTTCCAGCCGAGCTGCTGCCATTCGCTGGTCAGGATCGGATCGATCCAGGCATTGTACGGGCCGTCGCCCACGGTGTTGTCGTACAGGAACGGCACCGATTCGTGTAGGTCATGCAATACCTGCGCGTGCCAACCGACGTAGGTATTCAGCACATTCTTCGTGAGATCCAGCGTCACCGCCATCGCATCGCGGTTGTTGTCGTGCGCGACATAATGACCCCAGTACATCAGGTGCGGATAGTTCTCGCCCAGATGCGCGCGGTGCCAGCGGTACAGGTCCACCATGCGATCACGCCCATCAACCTCGACTACCGGCGTGATCAGGGTGATGACGTGCGAGCGGATGGTTTTTATGTACGGTGCGTTGTCAACAGCCAGACGATAGGCCAATTCCATCAATGCGGTCGGCGCGCCTGTTTCGGTGGAATGGATGGTGCCGGTGATGTAATAAACCGGCGTGGTTTGCTTGATGATCGCCGCGGCTTTCGCATCGTCCATGCCGAGTTTTCTCGGATCGGCCAGTTCGGCGAGGCGTGCCTTGTTGGCGCCGAGATCCTTCATCAGCGACTCATCGGCGATCGCTACCGCAATCATCTCGCGGCCCTCCTCGGTCTTGCCGATGCTGTACACGCGCACCCGCGGCGTGGCCTTGGCCAGCATGCGGAAATAGCGGTACACCGTTTCCGCGTACGGCAGCATGTTCGGCGCACCGGCGACATCGCCCAGTACGGATTCCGGGGTCGGCACCGTGCTCGACGCCGGCAGATAGTCGGTCAGCGACGTGTTGAAATCGGGCTGCGTGGTGTATTTGGCGATTTTCGCCGTGTAGGCCTGATTGATCGGCTGGTTCGGATCACGCGTGTACGGATTGTTCGCGGCGCCAGCCGCCGTGCCGCACAGCGCAATCGTCAGCAATACCGGCCCCGCCCATACACAACGCATACCCCACCCCTCGATGCCAGTGCAGTCCGGCAAGCCTACCCAAGTCACCGCCCTTGGGGGTGTGCCGAAAGGCATGGCCCCCGTAACGCTACCGGGAATTCACACAACGGTCAGCCACTGCACGCTGAATTGCCGCGCCGGATCCGTCCAGACCTTGGCGACGCGCAATTCTGCACGCGCGGCCAGCCGCGCGAAACTTTCCGGCGTGTACTTGCAGCTGTACTCGACCAGCATTGCCTCATCTTTGGCGAAGTGGAACGCGCGGCCGTCGACGTGCACGTCCTGCTCGCGGTTGCTTACGATATGGGTTTCGATGCGCCCGGAAAGCACGTTGTAACGTGCGCGATGGCGGAATCCTCCAAGATCGAAATCGGCACCGATCTCGCGATTGAGCCGCACCAGCAGGTTGAGAGTGAACGCAGCAGTGACACCTGCAGAATCGTTGTAGGCAGCCTCAAGGACGGCCTTGTCCTTGACGAGATCGACGCCGATCAGCACGCCACCGTCCAATACGCCGCCACCCTGCTTTGCTTCACTACGCATCTGCCGCAACAACCTGAGGGCGTCGTCAGGTTCGAAATTGCCGAGCGTTGAGCCCGGGAAATACACGACCGTCTGGCGCGGAGCGCGAGCAGCATGCGGCAACGCGATCGGCTGGGTGAAATCCGCGCATACCGGCAGCATCTCGATCCGCGGAAACTCGCTGCCAAGGCTCGCCACGCTGTCGGAGACCGCGGTGCGCGAAATTTCCACTGGCACATAGGCCACGGGGGATTCGAGATGTCGCAGCAACAGCCGCGTCTTGATGCCGGCGCCGCTGCCGTACTCGACCAGACGCACGTTCGGCCCTAGGGCTGCGGCAATCGCATCGATGTTGTCGCGCATGATCGCCAGCTCTACGCGGGTCGGGTAGTACTCCGGTTGTTCGCAGATCTGCTCGAATAATTCGGAACCGCGCGCGTCGTAGAAGTACTTCGATGGCAGCCGTTTGGGATTCGCGGAGAGGCCGCGCAATGCGTCCGCCAAGATGTCGTCGCGGCCAGGGCGCCGATCATCGAGGTGGATGGGGCGTGCGGCCGGGCGGTTGGCGTTCACGTGTCCCTCGCCAGTCGCAACCCGCTGAATTGCCAGCGGGTCGCGGGATAGAAGAAATTTCGGTAGCTCGCGCGGACGTGACTCGCCGGTGTCGCACACGAGCCACCGCGCAACACCCACTGCCCGCACATGAATTTGCCGTTGTATTCGCCGATGGCGCCGGGGGGTGGCCGGTATCCCGGATAACCCACGTAGGGACTCGCCGTCCACTCCCAGACGTCACCGAACATCTGCAACGGACCCGGAGCTTGTCGATTCACATTTGGCGCATGCGCCGGCAGCGGATGCAACACGCCGGATTCGGCGAAGTTGCCTTCGACCGGAATGTCTTGCGCGAACGCCTCCCATTCGGCCTCGGTTGCCAGGCGCGCCTCCGCCCAGCGGGCGAAGGCATCGGCTTCGAAGAAACTGATGTGGCAAACCGGCGTCGCCGATTCGATGGCGCGACTGCCAGTGAGGGTAAAGACCGTTTCCAGACCATCGCCCCAGTACAGCGGATGCGCCCAGCCTTCGCGGCGCACTGTGTCCCAGCCCTCGGACAGCCACAACGCGGGATTGCGGTAACCGCCGTCATCGATGAATTCGCGGAACTCGGCATTGGTCACGGAGCGGTTGGCAATCGCGTGGGGATGCAGCAATTCTCGATGGCGCGGACCCTCGTTGTCGTACGAAAAGCCCTCGCCAGCATGACCGATCTCGACGATGCCGTGGCGCCCGTCGATGAAGTACAGGTCGACTGGCGCGGACGCAGGCGAGGCCACCGATTCCCGGAACACCGGTTGCAATGGATTCACTGAAAACAGATGCTTGATGTCCGCAAGCAGCAATTCCTGGTGTTGCTGTTCGTGATTGAGTCCTAGCGTGACCCGCGCCTGCAACTCCGGATCGTCACTCCGCCGCGGAATCAGGTCGCGCATCGCGTCATCGACGTATGCGCGGTACTCCCGCACCTCATCCAGCGTCGGGCGCGTCAGCAGCCCGCGCAGGGGGCGTGCATGCATCGGCCCGACGGTTTGGTAGTAGGAGTTGAACAGATAATCCCAGCCGTCGCTGAAACGGCGATAATCGGATGAGAAATGAGCAAGCAGGAACTGTTCGAAGAACCACGTGGTGTGCGCAAGATGCCACTTGGCCGGGCTGGCATCGGGCATCGATTGTGCAACGGTATCCTCGGGCGCGAGGGTAGCGCACAAGGACAATGACGTGTCACGGACACGCTGGTATTCCGACACTGCGGCATCGGATTCAAGTCCATCGCTGCTGGTATGGGGCTGAGCGGACATATCCGAATGTTCCCTCGCTGCGCGCGATCTCTTGATACCCTACACCGGGCACCCTTAATTGGAACAATCCGCGCGTTTAGCCGATGTGATGGCAGGCGCCTGCCACGAATGCGGCGACAAGCCAAGCGCGGATAGCCCTCCTCATGATGCAAACCCCACATGACCCGGCCGATGACATGACGATGCAAGATGACCACCTCGCATCCCAGCCGCTCAAACGCGCGTCCGCGCTGCGCGCACGTTTCTACATCGGCGCGGAGAGTGTCGAGCGCGATCGACTCGCGGTGTTTGCACGCGGATGGCAATTGCTCGCACGTCAGGATCAGCTCGCGAACGCCGGCGATCATGTCGTCGGGGAAATCGCCGGCGTGCCGCTGCTGCTGGTGCGCGGCGACGATAGCGCATTGCGCGCGCTACACAACGTGTGCCGTCACCGCGCCGGACCGCTTGCCCTGTGCGAGGGACGCGGCGCCAAACGCTTGCGCTGCCACTATCACGGCTGGAGCTATGCCCTCAACGGACGCCTCCTGAGCGCGCCGGAAATGGAGGACGCACAGGATTTCGACGCCGCGTCGGTCCGCCTTCCCGAGGCGCACGTCGCGATGTGGCGCGGCCTGGTATTCGCCGCGCTGGACCCCGTGGCTCCGCTGGCGGAAACGCTCGCGGAAGTCGATGCACGCCTCGGCAAACGCTCACTGGAAAACTACGCCTTTCACCGTCACTACGCCTACGACATGGCGTGCGACTGGAAGGTCTACATCGACAACTATCTCGAGGGCTACCATGTTCCGCACATCCACCCGGAACTCAACCGGATACTGGATTATCGCGATTACGTGGTGGAGCCGGCACGCTGGAGTTCCCTGCAACACAGCCCGCTGGCGAGCGACGAGGCGCTGTATGGAGACGGCGAGGCGCTGTACTGGTTGGTATGGCCCAACACACTGCTCAACGTGCTGCCCGATCGGATGCAGACCAATCGGGTGATCCCGTTGGGCGGGGGCCGATGTCGTGTGACCTTCGACTATTTCTACCCCACAGACGCTTCAAACTTCGAATCACGTCACGCGCAAGACCACGCCTTCAGCGATCTCGTCCAGCGCCAGGACATAGAGATGTGCGAGGTCGTGCAGCGTGGACTCGCCTCGGGCTCGTACCAGAGTGGCCGGCTCAATCCGAAGCGCGAGAACGGTGTGCACCACTTCCACGAATTGCTGCGTGAAGCCTATCGAACCGCGGGTTGACAGCCGACCCCTGAGCCGCCTCACCGCGCCGGCGAATCGTCCTGCAGCATTTCACGGCGCACGATCGCAAGGCGTCTCCTCCACCTCCACCGTTGGACGCATCGTAGATGGGGTCGCGGTGGTGTGGCGGCTGTCGATGAAGCCGATCAGCGCGCCGAAAATTGAGCAGAAGGTGTCGAGCAGCTTGTCCGGCGGCGGATTGGTCGGGCCGCGGGGTCAGCCCAGCACCTGGCGCGGTGTCTTGTCCAGGTCGAGTCCTTGGCGACCTCCGCGAACTGATTTGGTTGGCCTTCACGAATGAGCCCCGGCTCAACCCCGCTCCGCCAAGCTGGCGGGACCACCCGGCGACTCCCTGTGTCAAAGGTAGGTCGCAACGCGCCGTGGCCGGATATGAAAAGGCCCGGTTGCGAGCAACCGGGCCTTTCTGGTGCGTCGACTTGTGTGTCAGTGGCCTTGGTGCTGGTAGTAGTGCCCTTGGCCACCCTGATGACCGCCGTTGTAGTGGCCACCGCGACTACCGTTGTAACCGTTCGAGCCACCGCGATAATAGCGGGTGGGCGCTCGGTTGCCATGGTTGGTGTAGACCACGCCAACGTTTACTCCGCTGCCGTAACCATAGCTCGGGTAGGGGTAGGCATACCCGGGTCCACCATACGAATATGCAGGGTACCCACCGTAATAGCCCGCCGGCGGATAAGCCTGGGCTGGATAGTAGTAGCCAGCGTCGTAATAATCATGGTGGTGCCGACTCGCGCTGACCAGCACGCCGCCGATGACGGCGCCTACGACCAGTGCACCGAGTACGTCGGCGCTGCCGTTGTTCGAATGACCGTAGCGGCCACCGTGAGCCAAAGCCGTTGGCGCGGCCAGCACGCACGCAACCACGAACGCGCACGCGATCATGAGCTTGTTGCGAATCGAGAGGGTTTTCCGTTGCATGACTGCCGCCCCTTGTGAAGGTGGAGTCAGTATCCCACGCCCGAATAAATCTAAACTGAAGAGTTTTGTTATTAAAACGCTAACCGTTCAGATATATCCGGCAGGCGACCTCAGGCTATTGGCTGCTCCGAATCGTCTCAGGCGCGTTTTGACGCCGAGGCGCCATCGTTGCCACCGCGATCCTTGCGCTTGCGCGACTCCAGCAGCGCCTTGAGGTTGGCCACCGCCTGTTCGTGGCTGATCGCCTTGGGTTTGGGCGCGCGTGGCTTCGGCGGCTTGCGGGTCGGCGTGTGCGCGGCGGGATTCGGCTGCGGAGGCAGTTCCACCGACCCACCTGGCATCCAGTCGTCGCTGAAACGGGAACGCGGGATGTAGGACGGCGGACGCCGCTTCGCAGCACTGGCGCGGGCCGCAGCAACCGCCTTCGCGGCCGTTTTGACTGAAGCAGGCCTTGAGGTTGCCTTTTGGGCGACAGGTGAAGCTTGTTTCTTCGTAGTCGCGTTGGACTTGGCACCGGGCCGTGGCGTTGCCTTGGCGTTGGGATGGCTCTTCCTGGTGGCTGCACGCGTGCCTGCCTTGGCAACCTTGGCGTGCCCGGAGTTTTTGACGCCCTTGGCGACCTTCGTAGCCTTGCGCCCGGCAACCCTCTTGGCAACCTTGGACTTTGTAGTCGATCTGCGCACTGCCTTGCCGCTCTTGCCAGCGGGCTTGCTGTTCCGTTTTGTGACCACTGCAGCTTTCCTCATGTTGTCGCTTCGCATACTCGAACGACTGGGTCGAGATTGGGCGAGCTTGATCAAGGCGAGTAAGGAACACCCCCGCCGAGTGGACGTCTGCTAAAGACTACGTCCGTCGACGTGCTTGATGTTCAGTTCTGTCGGTTCGACCCCTTCGAGGCAGCGCACGTTCACTGCCGCCATCGGACGTCCGCCCTGCTCCCCTTCCGCAAACGGTGCTACGCCGCAAGCCGGACAAAAATGATGAGCAATCGTATGTTTGTTGAACTGGTAGGTGCTCATGTCCGCTTCCGGGGTGGAGAGCCGCAACGCCTCGCGCGGCAGGAACCACAACAGGTAACCTTTTGGCCGGCAATGCGAGCAGTTGCACTCCACCACAGTACCGATCTCGCCTTCGACCTCGAAGGCAATCCGACCGCAATGGCATCCACCACTCCAAGTCGTCATGTGGTTACCATCAAGCACCATGCAAGCATAATTATCGCATGAACGCGGCTTGCCCGCACGTGTATCATGTTGATCCCCTTCCTGAACCTTTCCGATGCGCAGTTTTGACGATGGACGAGGCGGCAACTGGCAGGCCGCGTTGATGGAAGCGTCTTTCGGCAACGTGTTGCTGGTCTTCAGCCGCATCGGCGCAGAAGATGTGCTGCACACCCCATTGGATTCTGCCAATTTTCACCAAGCCGAACAATTACTTGCCAGTGCCGACGAAGCCCGCTTGCGTTCGCTGCTAACCGAAGCCAAACCCTGGAACTGAGGTATTCGCGGTGCGACCATCCCTGATCGCGGCTTCGCTCAACAAACTGACGAGTCTTCCCGCGATACCCCTTGAGCACGAATACGGCCTTTGAAGCCGCCATCCATGGCCAAGAACTCCCCGGCCTGATTTTTCGCGACAGCTGCTTCGGATGGCAATATCAATGCGCTGAAAGGACCAGTCCAGCCGGCGAACTGGCCAGAATCAGCACCAGTAACGCGCGATAGCCCCAAGCCAGCTTCCGCGGGCGCCGCCTTGAAACAGCGCGATGCCTGTGGCGAACAACAGCGTACCCGCGAGGACCACGTCAAACTTGCCGAGGTTGAACACAATCCATTCGGCCCACACCGAGGGGCGGGCTGCTGAGCGTTGCGACCACAACGCCTGTCCCACCCCGAACACACATTGCGCAACCCCGACAATCAGAACAAGGCAAGCAGACATCCGGACCAGCTGCCGGGTTGGATGGTACGCAACAACCGCGCACCTGGGGCGCCGGCAATGATCGCGGCTCCGCCCGGCACCGCAAAATGCAGCACAGCCCGCTAGCGATCATCTGCGCCGCCGGTCAGCACCGCATCGAGGCCGTGTGACGAATTCCGTCTACGATGGCCGAATCCAGGCCGACATTGTTGTGCGCGAGCACCTGTTCGGCGCGGTAGCTGGAACGGACCAGCGGTCCCGACACGACTTCCAGAAACCCCTTGGCCAGTGCCATTTCACGATATTGCTGGAACTGCTCGGGCGTCACGAAGCGCTGTACCGGAAGGTGGTTCTGGGTCGGGCGCATGTACTGGCCCATGGTTACCACGTCCACACCGGCGGCGCGAATGTCGTCAAGGGTGCGGTCGATCTCCTCAGCGGTTTCGCCGAGGCCCAGCATCATGCTGGTCTTGACAATGGTTTTCTGTGTGTAGCCCTTTGCGAACTTCAGAACGTCCAGCGTCTGCCGGTAGCCAGCGCGCGGATCGCGCACCGGGTGTGTCAGCCTTTCAACAGTTTCGATGTTCTGCGCATAAGTGACCAATTCTGCATCAAGAACCTTAGCTACCTGCTCATGCTTACCGGCAAAATCCGGCGTCAGGGCTTCGACCGCAGTCTGAGGCATCCGGCGATGGATCGCGCGGATACAGGCTGCGTAGTGGGCAGCACCGCCGTCGGGCAAGTCGTCGCGATCAACCGAAGTCAGCACCACGTATTTCAGGCTCATCAGCGCCACGGCGTCGGCGACGCTGACCGGCTCCATCGGATCCAGCCAGCCATGCGGATTGCCGGTGCTGACCGAACAGAACTTGCACGCGCGGGTGCATACGGAACCCATCAGCATCAGGGTGGCAGTGCCACGGCCCCAGCATTCTGCAATGTTGGGGCATTTGGATTCAGCACACACCGTCGCCAATTTGTGGGTGCGAACGATGTCTCGGATCTCTTCGTACTTCGCGCCGGTCGGCAACTTCACCCGTAGCCAAGGCGGCTTGCGTGCCGCATCGGGCAAGCTGCTCAGGGCACTCGGGTGAATACCGTCCTTGATTGCACGGGTGCCCTGTGGGCTGGTGAATTTGCTGCCTGGGGCGGGACGAACATTGCTAGAGGTTTCACTCATCGACATTCCAGGTATCTGCCTTCTGCATGGACGATCGCGCTCGAATCTACACCGCTTATTGTAACGCCCGGCATCTGCCGTTTGCTGACCGGCATCAGTCACTCACATCCCGAAATGCGGATTCTGCAACTGCTGCAGAAAGTAAGGGACGATGCGTGGCTCCATGATCACAGTGAATACAACGCCGTACGCCGCACCCCACGAATGCGCACTGTGATTGATGTGGCCGCCGCCACGATGATCCATGTAAACGGAAAAGCCCAGAAAAATGACGGCGTAGAGAATCGCTGGCACGGGGATCACGAACACAATGATCATCGACCATGGCGAGAGCAGGATGAAGGCGAACAGTACCGCCGAAACTGCACCGGATGCGCCGAGGCTGCGGTAGTTCGGGTTGTGACGATTCTGGAGGTACGTTGGCAGGATCGACACCAGCAGCCCGCCCAGATAGAACCACAGGAAGCCCAGCGATCCCAGGTGTGTCGCGTACAGCCCCTCCATCGCCCGCCCGAAAAAAAACAACGTGATCATGTTGAATAGCAGGTGCTGGAAGTCGGCATGCACCAACCCGTAGCTGAGCAGCCGCCAGTATTCGTGCCTCTTCTCGACAGCGGGCGGCCACAACAACAGGCGTTGCATCAGCTTGCCATCCTTGAACGCGACCCACGAAACGATGCAGGTCGCCGCAATAATGGCTATTGTCAACGGATAATGCGCAAGGAACATGAGTGTCTCGCTGGTGGGATTTGCCGCGCACGCATCGGTGTGACACTAGGGGCTCCCATGTATACCGGAGCGAAGCCTGCAAGTGCTAGACTCACCTGCGATGTATTGATCGTTGCTTCGGCATGGGGTCCAGCTCGAGTGCGTCGAATGCCGCGCGTCGATACAGCGGCCGTGTACGACTGACCCATACTCTAATCTCGCACGAGGACTTCCCTACCATGCCTGCACAATCCCCAGTTCGGGTCGCGGTCATCGTCGCCGCAGTCGGCATTGCCGTCGCTTGCATGACGCTGCCTGTTATCGCCGACACGCCGGTCACGGTCACTTTCCAGGCGAACAATCCGTGGACGCAGGAAATCGGCAGCGTCAATCGTGAAGACTTCTCGCACGATTACTCGGTTGTGGTCGCGGCGGCCAAGACACTGCAAGTCAACCTCGTAACTCGCGATCCAAATGTGTTCTTCAAGGTGAAGGACGAGACGCAGCGCAAGCAACTGGTTGACACCTACCAGACGGGAGCCACGACCTGGTCCATACTGAACCCGACCACAGCGACCTACACGATTCACGTCTATGTCGACCCGAATGCGATGCAACGCGGAGAGGACGCAAAATACGCCCTGCAGATCGGACAGTACGGCGCCGCGGACATGCAGGCCGCGACCACCGAGCTGACATTCCAGGGCAACAACCCGTGGGTACAGGTCAGCGGGACCCTCGACCACTTGGGCAGCGCGCACGACTACACGGTTGCGATTGCAGCGGGCAAGACGCTCGCAACCAACCTGATCACGCGCAATCCGGGCGTGCACTTCAAGGTGAAAAACCATATCAGCAACCAGATTCTTGTCGACACCAGCCAGACCGGAGCCACCAAGTGGTCCACGCCGGTCGCCACTGCGACGACCTTTACAATTGATGTCTACGCCGATTCTGCTGCAGTGCCGCCGGGCGCAACCGTGGGATATGCGTTGCAGATCGGTCACTATGACACCGTCACGGCCACCACTGCGGCACCGGCGCCATCCACAACGTCGGCTGCAACACCCGCCGCACCTGCGTCGCAAATGCCGGCACCGGCCACGACGGCGCATCCCTGACAAACATCCGGCAGTGTCCTGGCCCATGACATGCACGCGACTGTGCCTTTCAGCACGGTCGCGTTCGCGCGCACCTCGGTAAGCTCGCAGGCTTTCCCTGGGGATAATGCCGATGTTCAAGCCCTTGCTCGCTGCGGTTTTTGCCGTAGCAACCCTCTCTGTGTGCGCCACCGCAGCGCTGGCTCACGCTGACACAACAGCGAAGGACGCCGACAGCGCGTCCGCGTATCACCTCCCGCCATTTCCTGCCGCTGCCCACAGGGAGCAGACCACAGTTGCGGGCGGCCATACGTTGAAGTACACCGTGACGGTCGGCTGGTTACCGGTCCGCGATGCCAAGGGCAAGACGATCGCACAAGTGGTGTATACCGCGTACACGATGCCGGGCAAAGACCGGCCCGTGACATTCGCGCTGAACGGCGGTCCGGGTGCGGCTTCGGTGTTTCTCAACTTCGGCGCGATCGGTCCGAAGATCGTCGATTTCGGGGTCGCCGGCGATACGCCTTCCGAACCCGCGACCCTGCACGACAACCCAAATACATGGCTCGGCTTCACCGACCTGGTCTTCATCGACCCGGTTGGCACCGGCTACAGCCGTGCGCTGGTGGACGACAAACAGGCAACCAAGGATTTCTACTCCACCGACGCCGACATTCACTACCTGTCCCAGATGATCTACGTCTGGCTGGTGAAGAACGGCCGGATGCAATCGCCCAAGTACATCACAGGCGAAAGCTACGGCGGCTTCCGCGGTCCCCGCATCACCTACTACCTGCAAACGCGGCTCGGCGTCGCGATGAACGGCATGGTGCTGTTGTCGCCCTACCTCGATCCGATGGCGTGGAGCGACGAGAACGTCTCGCCGATGGCGTGGATGACCACCCTGCCGTCGATCGCCGCCGCACATCTGGAACGCGAAGGGAAACTCAACGCTGCCAATATGGCTCCGATCATCGCCTACACCCGCGGCACCTATGCCGAAACCCTCCTGAAGGGGCGAAGCGATCCGGCGGCCGAAGCGGCAATGATCAGGAAGGTGACAGAGTTGACTGGCCTCGACCCGACGTTCGTCGAGAACTCCGGCGGGCGCCTCGAGACGCAGGCCTACCTGCGCGAGGTGTATCGCTCCGAGGGCAAGCTCGGCAGCCGCTACGATTCCAATTTCACCGCGTGGGATCCGTTCCCGTACGCGCCGCACCAGCGCAGCGGCGACCCGATCCTCAACGGCATCATCGCCCCGACCACCACCGCGATGGTGAACTTCGTGACACAGACGGTCGGCTGGAAATTCGACGGCCAGTACCAGACCCTGAACTACGCGGTCGGCCGACTGTGGCATGACGACGACGATGCCGAGCAGGGATCAGTCAAACAGTTGCGCGAAGCGGTCGCCAACGACCCCAACTTTCGCGTGCTGATCGCGCACGGTTGGGATGATCTGTCGTGCCCGTTCATGGTGTCCGTGCTGGTCGTGGACCAGATGCCCGCAATGGGCGATCCAACCCGCGTCGAAGTCAAGGAATACCCGGGCGGACACATGTTTTACGCGCGCCCCGCGAGCGATGCGCTGTTCGTAAAGGATGTCCGCGCACTCTTCGACAAACGGTAACGGTGCAGGGCGGCGATGCCGCATCACCCGGCCAGCTCGCATTCAAGCTGGCTTGACTCAAGTCAAGCCAGCTTTTTCGCCTTGGCAGACACTACTCGTTCGACCACGTCGAAGGAGTAGCCCATGAAAACCCAACACAAACATCTACACGCGTTGACCGCGGGCATCCTGGCCGCCACCGTATCCGCCGCAGGCATCGCCGCCGCCGCCCCCGCGCATGCGGTGTACGTCGCGCACTTGCAACCACTGAATACGGCCATCACCCACACATCGACAACCGGCGAAGCGCGTTTCGTCGTCAACGGCAATAAGCTGACCGTTACCATCGACGTACATGGTGCACCACCCGATATGGTCCACTGGCAACATTTCCATGGTTTCAAGGATGGGCAGGCTGCCACGTGCCCAAGCATGGCCGAAGACGCCAACCACGACGGCATCATCGACCTGATCGAAACCGGCAAGACCTCGGGAACCACGATGGTGCCCTTCATCACCCACCCGGCCAGCATGGACATCGCCCACGGCACGTATCCGGAGGCTGATGCCACCGGTAATTACCACTATCAGGAAACGGTGTCGCTGAAGGCGCTGGACGCGGCGTTTGCCAAGGAGTTTCCGGGACAGAGACTGGATCTTGCCAAGCGCGTGGTGTTCATCCACGGTGTGCTGACCAGAACCCGGCTGCCGCCAACAGTGGCATCGCTTGGACCGATCCCGGCACAGGTGACCCTGCCAATTGCATGCGGTCGCATCGAGCGAGCGCGCAGCACTGCGCACTGACGCCCCGCAACGCAAACGGGCGGTCGACATCGCCGCCCGTTGCCGGCAATGAACTTCGTCGCTCCTATTTCACCGGTTTCTTGAAGCGATAGATGAACTGGCTGGTGTGGCCACGGACCGCCGGGTCGAATATCTTGATGGTCAGCGGATCCTTGGGGTTCAGCAGTGCATCGCTGGAGCCGTCGAACACGAAGCCCGCGGATTCCACTTCTCTCTTTACCACCGCGGGGTCGATCCGGTGCAGCGTGTTGGTATCGCTGATGCCGGAAGCCGCCGGCGCGATGTGATCGACGATCACGAAAACCCCGCCCGGTTTCAGCGCATCGTAGACCTGCTTGTCGAGCCTATGGATATCCACGTGTCCGGAAAACGGGTCGTGAAAATCGTGGTAATTGTCGTCGGTGAACACGATGTCGACCTTGCGCGGTGAGGTCACCCTCGTCAACGGCTCCTGCATGGGGCTGACATTGGCGTAATGCGCGGTCTTCGCCAGTGTCCGCCACTGGTCGAGGTCCTTGCTGTTGAACTTGGTCCATTCCTTCGGCCACATCTGGTATACGTGCCCTTTCGGCCCGACGATCAGGCTGAACACACTCGTCCAGTAACCCGTACCGGGCGCCAACTCCAGCACCGTGTCGCCAGGCTTGACTCCACTGAAGGCCAGCACCGCGGCCATCTGACGCACCGCATCGTCCTGCATAACATTGTTCTTGTCGTGGGAAACACGCGCGGGATCGCTCATGGCCTTGGTGATGTAGGCAGGGACCTTCACGTGGGCGGCAACTAGCGTGGACCAGTCGGGATGGCTCTGCGCAGTCGCGGCCAACGGCAGCAACAACGCGCCAATCGCTGCAATACCTGCAAGTCGCATGACGCTCTCCTCGGGGACGGGACTGCCATTGTGCTCCCAAACCACGCCACTCGGCGAGCGGTTCGACGGATCAAGGCAACGCGTCGCCCGGCACCTTCCCGCCGTGTCGGCCCAGCAGCCAGTCCAGCGCTCGATCCTCGCTTTCGAACACGTTACTGATGAAACCCGCGTTCATGCCTGCGATGACGCCAAACCGATCGGGATCGATAAACTCCGGCCGCACCACGATGGCAGCGCGCACGGAACTCCTGCCTGCCCGGGCCCATTCGCCCATCAACCAATGCCGCGTGTTGATGCTCGGGGGCTCGACACCGGTAATGGCCGTGATATCGACCAGCAACTTATCCAGGCCGGCTTCCTTGGTGCGAACAATCGCGTCGGTGATCAAACGCACGCCGCTCTCCAGCACCTGCTCACCGGTCAACCGGAAGCACGCGATCTGCCCGATCACTTCGAACGACGCTTCACCCATGGCCCACCTGCAGGCGAAGCCGCAGTTGGTCGGATGTTAGCACGTGGTGCGATTGCGCCATTGCGCAAATCGCCGCGACGATGATGGCGTGCATCCGCTGTTGGCGCCGACTGGCCGGCCCGTGCTCCCACCGGTTCAGGTACGCATCAATTCGCAACGACGAACCGGTTGCGCCCAGCAAGCTTCGCGCTGTAAAGCGGGGGATCCGCGTCCTTCACCCATTCCCGGGCATCGCTCAGGTCGGCTCGGCCCGGCGCGACACCGATGCTCAACGTGCAATGCAACCCCGGCACATGCTTGACCAAGGTGCAAGCGACCCCCGACCGTATCCTTTCCGCGACCAGCTCGGCGACACGCATGTCGGCGTCGCGAAGCACCAGGCCAAATTCATCGCCGCCGTAGCGGCCGGCGAGATCTCCGTCGCGCAGTTTTTCGCGGATGTTCATGCCTACCATTCGGATGACCTCATCGCCAGCAGTGTGGCCGTGCTGATCGTTGATGTGCTTGAGGTGATCGATGTCGACCAACAGCATTACGGCCCGATCGCCACGGCGGCTTGACAGGACGGCATTCACCGCTTCTTCCCAGTGCCTGCGGTTGAGCAATCCGCTCAGGCAATCGACGCTACTCATTTCCAGCAACACGCGGTTCTGGCGCCGGACCCGTTGCGCAAGCCGATACATGATGACACTCAGGGTCATGGGGAACACGACCAACAGCGGGATGGACGCCAGCAACTCCGCTATTCCGGTCGTGGGAGCGAACGCCAGTCCGTTAGCCAGAGTCGTCAGACAGCATGCAACCACCTGGACAGCAACGCCACGTGAAAGGAACCGGGCACCGCCGAGCGCAACCAGCGTCATCGCGAACATCGCCGCCAGCAGCACGCTTGGCAGTAAATTGAATTGCATCAGTGCGATCCATACGCCGCCCATCGCGGTGTCGATGAGCAACCAGCGCTGATCGCTTGCAACCGGCCGGGAGCTGCGGCGCACCGCCAGCCACGCGAGGTGTGGCCACACGAATCCGTACAGCGCCAGCAAAACCCAGACGGGCCAATGCGCCCCGTGCCGATATAGCACGGTGCCCACCATGAAAGCGCCCAGTGAAAGACCCAGCGTCCGCAAACCATGCGAGCATTCCACTATGCGGCGCGCCTCGTCGGCAATCATGACATCGTGGGTTGGCAATGGATTGATGGACATGACACGCAGGGTTTCCTTGAGCGCCCACTACCCAAGAGCAAATCGGATGCCATGCGGCAACCAATCCTGGCACAAAATCAATATGGTGCTTCGAACTGTGACCGGGGCACGCTCACGGAGACAGTTCTTGACGGATAAGGGATGCGAGCAGGCCTGTAACGGCTGCATTCGGACCCCCCACGCGGGTAGTGTCGTTCAGTCTTGGGGTGTGGGACGAGTGCGCCCCCGTACCAGACCGACCGCAGCGCGTTGCGCTGCGGTCGAAACTCCGCCCACGATCACGCCCGAAACACGAAAAATGCAAATACTGCAAACACCGACCGGATCATGCACCAACCCTCGAAAATCGACAGCACCATGACGCACGTGGCTCGCGCCGGCACCGCGTCTATGCCTTGAGCCGCCAACCCGTGCGAAAAATCCACCACACGCCCGCGAGGCACAGCACGAGAAATCCCAATGTCGCGACAACGCTGATGCCGATGTTTACGTCGGCGAGCCCGTAGAAGCTCCAGCGGAACCCCGAAATCAGATAAACAACCGGATTGAACAATGTCACCTTCTGCCAGAACGGCGGCAGCATGTTTATCGAGTAGAAACTGCCGCCGAGAAACGCCAGCGGCGTGATCAGCATCAGCGGTACGACCTGGAGTTTTTCGAAATTGTCAGCCCAGATGCCGATAATGAAACCGAACAGGCTGAAGGTGACTGTGGTCAGCACCAGAAACACGATCATCACCGCCGGGTGCGCAATCGAATAGTCGACGAACAGCCGCGCGGTCCCGAGGATGATCAAGCCCACGGCGATGGCTTTGGTCGCCGCCGCGCCGACATAACCCATCAGCACTTCGATGTAGGACAGCGGCGCCGAGTGCACTTCGTAGATGGTGCCGACGAATTTCGGAAAGTAGATCCCGAACGAGGCGTTCGACACGCTTTGCGTCAGAAGCGACAACATTACCAGCCCCGGGATGATGAAGGCCGCGTAGCTGACGCCTTCGACGCTGGTGATACGCGAGCCGATCGCCGACCCGAACACCACGAAGTACAGCGAAGTCGACAGCACCGGCGAAAGCACGCTCTGCATGAGAGTGCGCCCGGTACGAGCCATTTCAAAGCGGTAGATCGCGCGGACGCCGTGCAGGTTCATGCGTTTTCCTTCACCAGGTCCACGAAAATCTGTTCAAGTGAGTCCTGGCGGGTACTCAGGTCCTTGAAACCGATGCCAGCCGCCGAAAGCTCCTTGAGCAGCGTGGTGATCCCGGTGCGTTCGCCCTGGGTGTCGTAGGTGTAGATCAATTCGTCGCCCTTGACGTTGAGTTCCAGGGAATAATCCGACAATGACCTCGGCAACGCGTCGATGCGTTCGTTCAGTTGCAAACGCAGCTGCTTCTTGCCGAGCTTCTGCATCAACGCCGCCTTTTCCTCGACGACGATCAATTCGCCCTTGTTGATCACGCCCACCCTGTCGGCCATGTCCTCGGCCTCCTCGATATAGTGCGTGGTCAGAATGATGGTGACTCCCGACTCTCGCAGCCGCCGCACCATCGCCCACATGTCGCGGCGCAGTTCCACGTCGACGCCCGCACTCGGTTCATCAAGGAACAGTACCGTCGGCTGGTGCGACAGCGCCTTGGCGATCATCACCCGGCGTTTCATGCCGCCGGACAACGTCCGGATCTTGTTGTCGCGCTTGTCCCACAACGATAGATCCTTCAACAGCTGCTCGATGTATGCATCGTCGTGGGCCTTGCCGAACAGGCCCCGGCTGAAGCGCACCGTATTCCACACGGTTTCGAACGCATCGGTGGTGAGTTCCTGCGGCACCAGTCCGATGATCGTGCGCGTCTTGCGCCAATCGCCCACCACATCATGGCCGTCCACGGTGATCGAACCCCCGCCGGGATTCACGATCCCGCAGATGATGCTGATCAACGTGGTCTTGCCCGCGCCGTTCGGACCCAGCAGTGCGAATATCTCACCACGGCGCACCGTGAGATCGATGCCCTTCAGGGCCTTGAAGCCACCAGCATAGGTTTTGTCGAGTCCGCGCACGATGATGACGGCATCGTCGCGCGACGAATCTGCGTGGATATCGGCTTGCATGCTGTCGACAGAAAATAAACCGACCGGTATTGTATTTATGATTCGCGCGGGAGCACAAGTCGTGCGGCCGCAAGCTGCGAGGACAAGGGCACACCGTTCAGCCACCGACCTTGCGTGTGTAGATGCGCCCGTTCTTCACCACGAACGCGATCCACTCGGTGTTGTGGATATACCGCGACGAATCGACATTCAGCACCAGGAGGTCGGCCAGCTTGCCCGGCGTGACGGTGCCCCGTTCCGCCGCCTGACCCAGTGCTGCGGCACTGACCTCCGTTGCACCCTCGATCGCTTGCAGCGGAGTAAAGCCGCAGTGCTCGACCAGCAGCGCTATTTCCTGATGTACCGAAGGCGAACGGTCCAGTTCCGGCCCACTCTTGTCGTACTGAAACCCCGCGTCATCGGTACCCGCGTCGATCAACACCCCGCGTTGATGCGCCAGCCCAGTCACCGCGTAACTCCACGGCATGATCCCGGCGCCCACTTCCTGCGGGTGATGATCAGCTTCGTTCTTGAATACCAGCAACGTCGCATCGAGGATCGTGCCACGTTTCTTCATCTCGTCGGACAGCGCCAGGATTTGCGGTGCATCCGGCTTGATGTGCTCGAAATCGCCGTGCGCGCGCATTTCGTAGTCATCCGGTACATTCGAGGCCGCCTGCCGCACCAGATACGGGCTGTGCGAAATGGAATCGGCGCCTGCATCCACCGCATAGACTGGCTTCGCCGGGAATATCGCCGCGTGTGTCCATACGTGCAAACCCTGCCGGATCAGACAAGTGCGCGAACGGTTGTGGAGATTCGAGCCGACACGGCTCGACGAAGCACGGCGCTCGCTGGACACCATGGCACGGCAGTGGGATCAGGTGTTGTCGCGCCTGAAATCGTTCGTGGAAAAATGATACCGAGGCTTCAACGCAACTGGCTGTCCTTGCTGCCGCGACGGTTGTAGCCGCTGAACGCGGTTTCATCGTGGTCGCGTTCGGCCTGACAAGCAACGCACAATCGCACACCGGGCACAGCTTTGCGCCGCGCCTCGGGAATCGTGGCGTCGCATTGCTCGCAGTTGCTCAGACCCGGACCGCTGCGCTGCTTGCTGCGCGCCCGCGCAACGGCATCGGCGACCGTCGCATAGATCTGCTCCTGCACCGCATCGTCATTGACAAAACCCTTGGCCATGCCGACAACGTAAGGCCATCGTCACGACTAAGCAAGGGCACCTCCCTTGCCGTTCACACACTGTCGATCGAATGCGCTACCACGCGATCACGGCCGTTCGCCTTTGCTTGGTACAGCGATGCATCGGACGCCGAGATCAGCGCGCGTGACGATAAGTGGTCGCCCGGGCGGATGGCGCTCACCCCGATGCTCACGGTCACGCACGGCGCCACCGGTGAGTCCGGGTGCGGCATCGCTCGTGCGCGAACCGCGATGCGCAGGTTTTCGGCCACAGCCACGGCATCGGCCAACTCGCATCCGGGCAGCAGCACCGCCAGTTCCTCACCGCCATAGCGTGCAACCAGATCGCCATCGCCACGGACACTTTCACTGCACAACCATGCAAGTTCGCGCAGGCACTCGTCGCCGTGCTGGTGTCCGCTGGCGTCGTTGAGTGCCTTGAAATGATCGACATCCACCATCAGCAGCGCCAGAGAGCCACCGCTGCGCGCTTGCCGGTTCCACACCTCGGCCAGCCGCTGGTCGAAACAGCGACGGTTGGCGATACCCGTCAGCCCGTCGATCATCGAGATCTCGCGTAGCTTGCGGTTGACCAGTTCGAGTTCGCGCACCAGACGCGTCACGTGGATAGCACCGGCGACCTGTTCGGCGACCGCATCGACTACGTTGCAAACTTCCGGCGTGAAGAAATCGCCGCGCGTGCTTTCAAGGTTCAACACGCCGTGCAGCCGCTGACGGTGGCGGATGGGCACCAGATACTCGGAACTTACCTCGCTGTTGCCAGGCACATAATCCGGGTCGGCCTTCAGGTCCGTGATCAGCTGGACTTTGCCGCTGCGGGCACAGCGACCGGCTGCTCCCAGTGACACCGGCCATGGCATGCTGCCCGGCAAGTCCAGATCCATGCGGCCGGACCATACCTCCTGGATGAAGTGCGTGCCCTCCTCGTTGAGGAGAATGATGCTCGCTATCGTCACCGGCAGGCGCCGGGTGATGCAATCGACGATCGCCTTCAGTACGTCTTCCAGCGTGTCCCCCTGCAGGGCCTCGTGGGAAACCTGCGCCAGGATTTCGGCAAGCATCGTGTGCCGACCAAACTCATCGCGCTCATCCCATAGCGGATGCTGGCTGCGGATGTCGGTAGGCCTGACTGTGGGATGCGCCATCTGGATTTCCCCTCGACAGCCAGTTTAACGGGCGCCCGCATCGCCAGTGCGGGGTCGACGCCCGTCCACGCCCGCGGTCGTGGTCCAAAAGCAACTGGTGGCGAAGCGGTGCTCAGGTATTACAAGAGATGCACTCCACAATTCCGCATGGTGACAAGACTTTTTGTTCATACTTCGGTTCCCATTCGACCGATTTAGCAGTACGCTCGGGCTTCCCCTGATCCGATCGGAGCGCCGCCATGGCCCTGTGGAAAGAACCTGTGAAATCCTCCTCGTCCCCGTTGCCGGATCCCTCCGACGTGACCCGATTCGATACACCGAGCCCGATAGAATCACCAGCACCGGCCAAGGCGCCTGCCGTCAGCCCCGCGCCCACCTCTTCGCATGCCAAATCCGGTTCGGAATCGCATATTGCGCCCGACCTCATCATCGAGGGCAAGATCGAAGGCGCCGGTCACGTACGTATCGCCGGACGGTTCAAGGGTGATATCAACGTGCACGGCGACCTCACCATCGAGAATGGCGCCAAGGTCAATGGCAGCGTGCGTGCGGAACGGGTGACCATTGCCGGCGAATTGACCGGTAATATCGAAACCGCAGCGCACGTGGAACTGCTGCAGACCGGCGCACTGACAGGCGACGTGAAATCCTCTACCTTCAGCGTTGCCAAGGGTTCGCGCATGCGTGGCCAAGCCGAGTTCGGCTGGGAAGATGGCAAGACGGCAGTCACCGACTTTCACAAAAGCAACGCCAACGGCCACGGCAGCAACGGTAACGGCAGCGCCAAATGAGCCCGCCGCACGCGGGGCAGGCAGGCGTTACGCGCGCCTGTCCGCACTGCCGCGAAACCATCCTCGAAAGCTCCGAGGTCTGCCCCGCGTGCAACCACAAGTTGCGCTACGGCGGGCCGGCGGGTGATCTCTCCGCACCGGCGGCCATGACGCCGCTGCGGGTCGAGGGCAGCTTTCGCAACCCGGCCGGCAGCGAGCCATGGGAATACTCGATGGTCCTGACCATCCGCAACGAACGTGGCGAAGAGATTGCACGGCGTCTGGTCGGTGTCGGCGCGATGAAGCCCAACGAGCAACGCACGTTCACCCTGAGCGTGGACATGAATCCTGCGGGGCCCAAGCGCACGCGTCACTGACGCACAAGCAACTAGATGAGAGAAATTCGACTGTAGGTGCCCCGTCGTCGCGAGGTTTTGTGGATGCCGATTGCCGTGGCCTGCTGGCGCTTTTCCACGGGCAACAAGGTGTGCAAAGATCAGCGTCACCCGGTATGTCCCGAGCCATCACGGTTGGCACGAGTGGAAGCAACGCAGGACATAGTAGTCTTCAACCCGCATCCACGAATCGAGCGCCGATCGCTGGCCGACGGGCACGTCTGTTACCTGGTCGACGATGCACTGCTGAAACCAGAACGGGTTGTGGAATGGGCCGCCGCGCGCCGCACCGCTTTCCGCCGCGTCGATTTCAACGCCTACCCCGGCAATTACCTGATGCTCCCGGACACTGCGAGTCAGGCGCTGCAGGCTTTCTTCGTCCGCCACGTGCGTGACTTGTTCGACGCCCGCCGTCTGCTGCAGATGTCTTGCCGCCTGTCGATGGTGACGCTTCCACCCCGGGCACTGCGCCCATACCAGTGGCTATGCCACAGCGACCGCTTCGGGCTGCCCCCTGCGCAGAGTATCCAAGCCTCGATTCTGTACCTGTTCGAGGACGAAGGTTTGGGTGGCACCGGTTTCTACAAGCCTGCACGCCCAGCCGCGGAAATCGCACAATTGTTTGGCGACGCGAACGCATTGTCTGCAGAAGACTTCGGTGATCGCTATGGCATCGAGCCGGGATATCTGCTTGCATCGAATGCCTGGTTCACCCGCACCGGTGGCGTACCGGCACGCTGGAACCGGCTGATTTTCTACGACGGCAGCCTGCTGCATTCCGGCGACATCCTCGCGCCTGACAGACTCAGCACCGATCCAAGGCTCGGCCGGCTGACCTTCAATGCGTTCTTCACGTGTCGGCGCAAGGCCGCCTGAATCTGGCAACCGGAGAACATGACACTCGAAGATGCCGTTGCAATGCCTGTAGATATGCAATACGGTAAAAAGACAGCGTCGCCGTTCGCGCGCCGATGGCGCCAGTGATCGGAAATCCGGTTCAGTATCGCTGTGTGCGGTCCGTTCCTTTCGTTGCGACGCACCTTCCCGACGATTGCAAAGGAGCAGCATGCGACCGCGGCGCTATCACATCCGTTTCCCCAGCGACAATCTCACCGACGCCAGCCAGAGTGAGGCCCACTTCCTGATCACGGAGGACGGAAAGGAACGCCGCATCGTGTTTCATGACTACGCCGAGATCTACAAACACCCAGGCCTTTACGAGCAACTGTTCTACCAGCGGCTGAAGTGCACCTCGCCAGCCAAGCTCACCGATTTACTACGCGACGCCGCGAGCAAGGCCGGCGTCGACCCCACCCAGATGCGCGTACTCGACGTCGGCGCAGGCAACGGCATGGTCGGCGAATTGCTGGTCCAACATGGCGCCGCACGCGTGGTCGGCATCGACAACATCGAAGAGGCCGAACGCGCAGCCGACCGTGACCGGCCGGGCGCCTACGACGCCTACTACGTCGCCGACCTCACGAACATGTCTTCGGCACTACTGGCCGAACTCAAGGAGTGGAACTTCGACGCGATGACCACGGTCGCGGCACTGGGCTTTGGCGACATCCCCGTGCCGGCGTTCGCGTCAGCATACAACCTGGTCAAGGCGGATGGCTGGATCGCGTTCAACATCAAGGAAACATTCCTCGATACATCCGACATCAGCGGGTTCTCACGGCTGGTCAAGCGCATGGTGCACGACGATTACCTGAAGCTGCACCGCCTCGAACGCTACCGCCACCGGCTGTCGATCGAAGGGCATATGCTGTATTACTACGCCGTGGTCGGCCAGAAGAGGCGCGACATCGACGATGCCTGTCTTGCCGGGCTCTGATTCGGTCTTTTCACTGGACGGCGTCACCCGCGCATGGGGCGAAGTGCGCGCCGTTGACAATATCACCCTCGATTTCGCGCGCCAGCGCACCGCCATACTGATCGGCAGCAGCGGCTCGGGCAAATCGACGGTGCTGCGATTGTTGCTAGGGCTGGAATGGCCCGATGCCGGCGAAGTGCGTTGCGACGGCGAGCCCTTGCAGCGTGCGCAAGTGCTGGAAGTCCGGCGGAGCGTTGGCTATGTGATCCAGGAAGGTGGCCTGTTTCCTCATCTCACGGTACTTGGCAATCTGGCGCTGCTCCCGAATCACCTCGGCTGGAACCGCGCACGCACCCGCCAGCGCGCGATCGAGTTGGCCGAATTGACCCATCTGCACGAGAAGCAGTTCGAGCGCTTTCCGGCAGAACTTTCAGGCGGCCAGCGCCAGCGCGTCGCATTGATGCGCGCATTGATGCTCGATCCGCCGACGCTGCTTCTTGACGAACCGCTGGGCGCGCTCGACCCGCTGGTTCGACATGGGCTCCAGGATGAACTGCGCGAGATCTTCCGGCACCTCGGCAAAACCGTGATCATGGTGACCCACGACCTCGCCGAAGCCGCGTTCTTCAGCAACCGGCTGGTCCTGATGCGGCGTGGTCAGGTGATCCAGGATGGCAGCATCGACGATTTCCGGCGTGTGCCCGCCAACGATTTCGTGCGGGAATTCCTGGCTGCGCATCGCGATCTTCCGGGCGCTGCCGCATGAAGCGCTGGCCCGCCCTGTTTGCGGCCGCGTTCGTAGCGTTGCCGCTGACGGGTGTGGCGCAAGCCGCCACAAAAGCGACCAACGCGCAGACAGTTGTCATCGGTTCCAAGAACTTCACCGAATCGGTGGTGCTGGGCGAGGTCGCCCGCCTCGCCGCGCGCGAGCACGGGGTGAAGGCGCAACACCGCCGCAGCCTCGGCGGCACCCGCATCCTATGGCGTGCCCTGATCGAGGGCGACATCGACGCCTACCCGGAATACACCGGCACCATCACCCACGAACTGTTGCGCGACATGCCACCCGATTCCAGCATCGCGGCGTTGCGTCGACGCCTGAAACAGAACGGCATCGGCATCACCGACCCGCTCGGTTTCAACAATACCTACGCGATCGGAATGCTGGAAACCGAAGCGCACAAGTTGCACATCCGCGACATTTCCGACCTGGCGAAACATCCCGACCTCAAGCTGGCTTTCTCCAACGAGTTCATGAACCGTGCGGACGGCTGGCCGGGGCTGAAAAGCGCTTACCACCTGCCCCAGAGCGGGCGCGGGATGGATCACGACCTTGCCTACCGCGCACTCGCGTCCGGTGCCGTCGACGCGATCGACCTGTACAGCACAGACGCGAACATCGCTTACTACCATGTGCGCGTGTTGAAGGACAACCTTCACTATTTCCCACACTACGATGCGGTGTACCTGTATCGGCTTGACCTCGACAAGCGCGCCCCGGCTTTCGTAGCCGCGCTGGATGGCTTGGCCGGCACCATCGACGCCAGACAGATGCGCGCGATGAACAAGGCCGTAAAGATCGACGGCAAAAGCGAGACCGCTGTCGCGGCAAAGTTTCTCGGCGTCAGGGTGGACGCCGGCGACGGCGATGCATTCTGGAGCCGGATGGGACGCTACACCCTGCAGCATCTCGCGCTGGTCGGGATCTCGCTGTCGCTGGCAATCATCCTCGCGGTGCCGCTGGGCATCTTCGCCGCACGTTACCGACGCCTGGGGCAAGTGGTGCTTGGCATGACCGGCATCCTGCAGACCGTGCCGTCGCTCGCGCTGTTCGTATTCATGATCCCGCTGTTCGGCATCGGCGCAGAACCTGCCATCGCCGCGCTGTTTCTGTACAGCCTGTTGCCGATCGTGCGCAACACCCACGCGGGTTTGACCAGCATCCAGCCGTCACTGCTGGAGTCGGCGGCGGCACTCGGCCTGCCACCCCGCGTGCGGTTGTGGCGGGTGGAACTGCCGCTGGCGCTGCGTTCGATTCTCGCAGGCGTCAAGATCGCCGCGGTAATCAACGTCGGCACTGCGACGTTGGGCGCACTTATCGGTTCGGGCGGTTACGGCCAACCGATTCTCACCGGCATCCGCCTCGACAGCGTGCCCCTGATCATGGAAGGTGCGATCCCGGCCGCGCTGCTCGCGCTGGTGATGCAGGGCGTGTTCGAACTGATCGAACGTGCATTGACGCCGCGCGGACTGCGGTTGCGCGCACACGGATGATCGTGTCCATGCCGCGTAATTCTGTTTTGGCAATGCACCGTGTCCGGGCAGCCAAAACCTGCCGGGATCACCATCGGACATGCAACACGCACTTTCGCGCCGAGCAACCGTCCCGCCACGGGATGATCCGCGGGTATTTCAGACTCGGCGTTCGGGGGGCGCGACGCCTGGGTATGCTTCGTCGTGCAGGATGCCCGGATAACGTTTGTCCGGGTGATGCGTGACAGCCAGCGTGGTGGCGGAAATGTAGAACGCGACCAACGCGCTCCCGAGGCCAAACGCGCCTCCGATACGGAGCAGTACCCATCCGCCGAAGAAGCCATTCAGGCCAAAGCACAGGAACGACACCCACAGCAGCAGCACCATGAAGGAGACGGCTCCGCCGAGTTTGCCGCTCTTCCAGGCCGAGAACCACAGGTAGAAGTTCACGAGCGCAACGGTCATCAGGAACCAGCCCTCAAAGCGCACTCCAAACGCCAACTCCAAGCCGAATCCGTTGGACAAAAACAGCCCCGACCACAGCAGGAAGAAAAATCCGAGCCAAGTTTCGCGGCGCAGGAACGCGGCGACTCCGGCGATCAGCAGCCCAAGCATCGCGATCGTGAAGGCCCCATGCATTGCACCGGGGGCACCATGGAAACCCATGGGACCGGCAATCCCGGCGGGGATCACCGACAGCATCCACACCGCGATGGCCAACACGCCGAAGCCAAGCGGCCGCGGGTTGGCAATATTGCTATTCATGCAGTACCTCCTCGCGGTCTCGGGGATCGCATCAACCACTCGCATCGTCATGGTGGCCGGTGCAAAGCGACATCGACCTTCCGCCGCAAGCGATACACCATCGCGACGGATACCTTTCAATGCCGAATATAAGCAGCGCTCCGTCAAGGGGCCGTCAAAAATTTCGTGCCCGTGCGTGTTTCAGCGCAATCGACGCTTTCAGCATTCCTGCGCGATCGCACGGCGCAAATGGCCTTCCACCGCGAACACATGCGGATCGTCGGCGCCGAGTTCCCGCAATCGGTCTGCCAAGCTCAACACGTAATCACGATTGGTGCCGCTTGGGCCGGCCGAGCCGGCGATGTGGTGCGCGATCTCTGCTTCGCTGGACGGCCCCAGCCACGCAGCGTTGTCTTCGGTGGCAATGTAGACAAGCCCCTCGGCGGAATCTCCGTCCTCGAATTCCAGCGTTGTTGCAAAGCGCAGGTAACCGTTCTTCTCGCGGAAATCGAGTTGCTCGAAAGTTGCCGGCGTCACGCGGTAGGCCATGCCCGCGCACTCGGCGCCGCCTTTCTTCACCAACGTCACGACCCGTCCGGGATGCTCCGCGGTGCCGCGGTGGTCGTGCGAGCCCTGCCAGAAGCGACGCACCCAGCCACGGATCTTCGCGGGGCGGCGCTCGAGACAAGGAAAGTCGACCTTGTACATCAGCGAGCCGTAACCGAACAGCCACACGCTTTCCACGCCAGTGAAATCATGGCGCGAGCGGTTGACACCGGTGGTGTCTTGGGTCGCGGCTGGCGAACCGACGGCGGCCTGAATCGATGACTGCTTGTTGTCGATTGAATCCGGCATTTGCAATGGACGCGTGACGTGGTGGTTCTTGCGGCTTTTCGGGGCAAGCGCGTTTCACAAACGATCAACCCAAGCCCATGCATGGTGACGCTGGCGGCAATTTGCAACGCTTCGGTTCCGGATTGCGTACCATGCGAGCCGTGCATCAAGGAGAGTATCGATGGCCCGATTCACTGCGGAACGTTCAAAGCTTGGCAGCCAAACCATCGTGATGCTCGCGGACGACGCCGGCCGCCGCGTACGGATCGCCTGCCATGGTGCGGCATTGCTGGGTTTCGAGGTGCAGCGTGGCGGCAAACCGTTCGATGTCGCGTCGGGCTACCAGGACGAAACGGAGATCGAGAAGCGCCCGGGATCGCACTTCGCGATCATGGTGCCATTTGCCGGACGCATCGGCGATGCGCGCTACCGCTTCGACAATCGCGACTACGATTTGCAACCCGGCGTGCAAGGCTCCGCACGCGGGATCAGGCACGGTTTCGTGCGCGATGCGGATTTCGCCATCGCGGAGCTGGTTGCAGAAAAATCTTCGGCCCGGGTCACACTGACCACCTCGGCAATCCGTCCGCGCGCCAGCTATCCGTTTTCCATCGACCTCGCCGTGACGTTCACGCTGGATGCCGGTGGCCTTGGTCTCGAGGCACGCATGCGCAACACCGGCGACACCGCCGCGCCGTGTTTCTTCGGCTGGCATGCGTATATTCTGGTGGCAGACGGCAAGATCGACGACTGGTCGCTGGAAATTCCGGCAAGCACACTGATCCGGACCGACGCCGACATGATCGCCCTGCCCGGCAAAGCTGCCTACGTGTCACTCGACGAAGCACCGGCGTTCGATTTCCGCCAGTCGCGTCCGATCGCGAACAGCATCCTTGACGTGGGGTACACGGATCTCGATGCCGGCACCGACGGCCGCATCCGCACCCGCCTCACCGACCCATCCGACCGCTTCGGCGTTGCAATGTGGCAAGAGCACGGCGTGATGAACGCCTTCACTGCGGACACCCTGCAGCACGGCGCGCGCCGCGCGGTCGCGCTGGAACCGATGGAATGCATGGCAGACGCATTCAATCGACCCGAGTGCGCTGAAGCGATCCGCCTTGAACCTGGTGCCGAGCGCAGCTTCCGATGTGGGATCGAAGTCACGCCGGCCTGATCGTATTTTGCTGAATGCCGACGCCACTCACCAGGATGAGAGTCTGGGTGCAACGTCAGAAAGGTTATGGCGTGTTAACACTAATGGTCAATATCGTGAGATACTGTGCAAATGGAAATCACCGACGCGCAGTACCGTCTTATCGAGCCGTGTCTGCCAACGCAACGTGGCAACGTAAGCCTGTCCAACCTGCGGGTTCTCAATGCCATCTTGTATGTCGCCGAGCAAGGCTGCAAGTGGCGCGGCTTGCCCAAGCGGTTCGGCAACTGGCATACGATCTACACCCGCATGAATCGCTGGTCCAAGAGCGGCGTGCTGGATCGGGTCTTCGCACAGTTGCAGCACCATCAGATCGTCCGCATCAAGATCGAAGCGGTGGCCTTGGACAGTACCGCGGTTAAGGTCCATCCCGACGGCACCGGGGCGCTAAAAAAAACGGTGCCCAAGCCATCGGCAAATCCCGCAGCGGATGGACCACCAAGATTCATATGGTTGCCGCGAATGCTCGAACGGCCATAACCTTTGCCCGGTCTCCCGGGAATGCCCACGATGCGCCAGAGGGACGCAAGTTGCTACGCAACTTGGGCAAGGCTCCATGGCCGGTGCATTTGCTGATGGACCGAGCCTATGAAGGCGATGAGACCCGGCAACTGGCACTGGACCTGGGTTTCGTCCCTGTGGTCCCACCGAAGGCGAACCGGATTACGCCTTGGGAATACAACCGCGCCATGTACAAGCGGCGCAACGAGATCGAACGGCTGTTCCGTCGGCTCAAGGGTTTTCGACGCATCCTCTCCCGGTTCGAGAAGCTGGATGTGAGGTTCATCGGATTCATCCACTTTGCGCTTATCGCCGACGGGTTGCGAATAGTGTGAACCGGCTCTAGTTCAGGGTGCCCACTGAACCGCAGGAACTACCCCGTCTGCTTGAGCGAGCTTGATGTCAGGCGCTACCCTGATCGGTGTACCAGATGGATACGAGCCAAAGTGCCGGGCCCCAGCTTCCACCGCAAGCCGACTGCTTGATGTGTGCGATTTCGATATCGGGGTTTTGTCCCAACCAGTCGTTGACCTGCCCTTCAATGGCCAAAGCGTTTTCGCCACGATTGTTAGTCACCACGAAGCCCTTGTCAGTGGTGGGCGACCGAACCCAGAACAACTTTACCTTCATCGTAGGAATCTCCTGGTATGCCTAACGCTATTTCTGCCCCGGATCAGGGGCGGTAACGGAATGCTCCCGCCGATGGCAGCGGCTGTCAATCAGGCAAATCTTAGGCTCAATCAAGCATCTGGCCGATGCCTTGATGGTTACCAAGCGACTATGCTGGCCGTCCTTTCCGGCACATTGGAGGCGGTAGCAATTTCACGGATGAAACGGGCTGGTATCCAGGACAGAAACAAAGCTGGCGTCGTATCCCGCAACGCGCCCAGGTGAGACGAGCACCGGGAAGTTGCGGTAACAGGATGTTGCCGGGACGATGATGCCCACGCGCAATGACTCTGGTTACTGTCCCCGAAACAAAAGTGGCCCGCTCGCCTGAGGCGAGCGGAACCAAAACAGGGACATCACAACATCAAGAGCCAGAAGACAGGATCCCGGCCTGCGCCGGGATGACGGCAAGGAGGTTTGCTTCCGCATCAGGAGGGCTGCCCTCACCCGGTGCTATGCGCCCCCACGGAGCTCTCGACCATGGACGGCAGAACTCCCGAAGGGAGAGGGACAGCTCTCGTTATTCCACCACCGCCGGCAATTTCTCGGCTGCTTCGGTATCGACGCTAAGTTCGCCATCGCGGGCATCCAGCGTCACCTTGCCACCGTCGGCGAGCTTGCCGAACAGAAGTTCGTCCGCAATCGCGCGCTTGATCTTGTCCTGGATCAGCCGTGCCATCGGGCGGGCGCCCATTTGCTGGTCGAAGCCGTGCTCGGCCAGCCAGTTGCGCGCGGCGGGCTCGACATTCAGGCTGACGCGCTTATCGAGCAATTGCGCTTCCAATTCAATCAAGAACTTGTCGACGACTCTCAAGATGTGTTCGAGATCAAGCGCCTTGAATTGCACCACGGCATCAAGACGGTTACGGAACTCCGGCGTGAAGGTGCGGCGGATGGTTTCCATCGCGTCGGTCGTGCGGTCCTGCTCCAGGAACCCGATGCTGCGGCTGGACGCCTGCCGCGCGCCGGCGTTGGTGGTCATCACCACGATCACATTGCGGAAGTTGGCTTCCCGGCCATTGGTGTCGGTGAGCACACCATGGTCCATCACCTGCAACAGGATGTTGAACAGGTCCGGATGCGCCTTCTCGATTTCGTCCAGCAACAGGACGCAATGCGGGTGCTTGACCACCGATTCGGTCAGCAGCCCGCCCTGGTCGAAACCGACGTAGCCCGGGGGTGCGCCGATCAGACGCGAAACAGAGTGCGGTTCCATGTATTCGGACATGTCGAAGCGCACCAGCTCGATGCCGAGTTGCAGCGCAAGCTGGCGGGTGACTTCGGTCTTGCCGACGCCGGTCGGACCGGCGAACAGGAAGTTGCCGATCGGCTTGTTGGGATCGCCCAGGCCCGAACGCGCCATCTTGATGGACGAAGCCAGCGTATCGATGGCCTGGTCCTGGCCGAAGATGACCATCTTGAGGTTGCGGTCGAGGTTCCTCAGCACGTCGCGGTCGGACGCCGAAACCTGCTTTTGCGGAATCCGCGCCATGCGCGCGACGATGTATTCGACCTCGCTAACGTCGACCTTGCCGGTACGCTCGTCCTCGGGCAGCAGGCGCTGGTGGGCGCCGGCCTCATCGATCACGTCGATAGCCTTGTCGGGCAACAACCGGTCGGGAATGTGTTTGACAGAAAGATCGACTGCGGCCTTCAGGGCTTCATCGGTATAGCTGACGCTGTGATGTTCCTCGAAGCGCGATTTCAGGCCCTTGAGGATTTCCACCGTGTCGGCGACCGACGGTTCGACGATGTCGATCTTCTGGAAACGCCGTGCCAGCGCTCGGTCCTTCTCGAACACGCCGCGGAATTCCTGGAACGTGGTCGAGCCAATGCAGCGCAGCTCACCCGACGCGAGTACCGGCTTGATCAGGTTGGACGCGTCCATGGTGCCGCCCGAGGCCGAACCCGCGCCGATGATGGTGTGGATTTCATCGACGAACAGGATCGCATTGGGATCTTTCTTGAGTTGCGCGATGACAGCCTTGAGGCGCTTCTCGAAATCGCCGCGGTACTTGGTGCCAGCGACCAGCGCGCCGAGATCCAGCGCCCAGACGGTCGCGTCTTCGAGCACCGTCGGCACCTTGCCTTCGGTGATGCGGAGCGCAAGGCCTTCCGCCAGCGCGGTCTTGCCGACGCCGGATTCGCCCACGTAAAGCGGGTTGTTCTTGCGACGCCGGCACAGCACCTGGACGGTGCGCTCGATCTCTTCCTCGCGGCCGATCAGCGGGTCGATCTTGCCCTGCTGTGCACGCTCGTTGAGGTTGGTCGCATATTCGACAAGCGCGTTGTCCTTGTCCTTGCCTTCGGGCTCACCTTCGGTGCCTGCCTCGCCCGTTGCCGGTTCGGCACCGGGTTCATGGCCGATCTTGGCGATGCCGTGCGAGACGTAGTTGACGTCGTCAAGCCGTTCGACTTCCTGCTGGTGCAGGAAGTACACGGCGTGGGAATCCTTCTCGCCGAAAATCGCGACCAGCACATTCGCGCCGGTGACTTCCTTGCGGCCTGAAGACTGCACATGGTAGACGGCACGTTGCAGCACGCGCTGGAAACCCAGCGTGGGCTGGGTGTCGCGCTCGTCGCCGTTTGGCAGAACCGGCACGGTTTCGGTGATGATGGAACGCAGATCCTTGGAGAGCTTTTCGATATCGGCGCCACAACCGCGCAGGACCGCCGCGGCGGTCGGGTTAGCTAGCAGCGCAAGCAGCAAATGCTCCACGGTCATGAATTCGTGGCGCTGCTCGCGGGCCTCCTTGTAACACTGGCCGATGGTGAATTCGAGGTCCTTGCTGAACATGCTTCGGGTCTCCTGAATCTCTTTGCCCAGATATGGGGGCGGTTACAACTTTTCCATCGTGCAAAGCAACGGATGCTGGTTGATGCGGGAGTATTCGTTCACCTGCGTCACCTTGCTTTCTGCGACTTCACGGCTGAACACCCCACAAACGCCCTTGCCGCGAGTATGCACGTGCAACATCACCTGGGTGGCGCGTTCACGTGCCATGTTGAAAAATGTCTCAAGCACCGCCACCACGAATTCCATGGGCGTGTAGTCATCGTTGAGCAGCACGACCTGGTAAAGCGGCGGCCGTGCCGTTTCCGGACGGCTGGTCTCGACGACTACACCCTGTTCGCGTTCTGTCTCGTTGTCGGTAGTCTTTCCGGGAGTCATGGGAATCGGCTCGCTTTGCCCGAGTATATGCCGGCCGCCGCCTGCAGGTGATAGCGGAACGTCACATCAGATAATGGCAAAATGGTGAAATTTCCAGTGCAACGCAACGTGACCGACATGGACGAATTTACCGAAAGCCCGGACCGGGCCGCGATCTGGTGCCCGCACGTCACCGTGGCTTGCGTGGTGGCCGATGGCGACCGATTCCTGATGGTCGAGGAAGACATCCGCGGCGAACTGCGCTTCAACCAGCCTGCGGGGCATCTTGAGGCCGGGGAAACCCTCCAGACCGCTGCCTGCCGTGAAACCCTGGAAGAAACCGGCTGGGAGATCACGCTGGATCATTTCATTGGCGTCCAGCAGTGGCACAGCCCTGTGCACCGGCACCATATCGTGCGATTCGCCTTCGCCGGCCATCCGTTGAAGCATCAGCCGGGGCGCAGCCTCGATCAGGGAATCACTCGCGCATTGTGGATGACCTACGCCGAGATCGCCGCTGCCGGGGAGCGCCTTCGCAGCCCGCTGGTTTTGAGCACCCTCGATGACTGGCTGGCGGGGCTGCGCCTGCCGCTGACGACCCTGCGCGCGCTGCTGCCTGCGAGCGGAAGGTGACCATGCGAATCGTGGTCGGCATGTCGGGCGGCGTCGATTCGTCCGTGGCCGCGCTGCTGCTCAAGCGCGACGGCCACGATATATCGGGCCTGTTCATGCAGAACTGGGAAGATCAGAATCTCGAATCGGGCTGCCGCGCCGACGCCGATCGGAAGGATGCGCTGGCCGTGTGCGCGAAGCTCGACATACCGTTCCGAAACGCCAATTTCGCGGCCGAATACCGCGAGCGCGTTTTCGCCCATTTTCTGGACGAATACCGCGCGGGCCGCACGCCAAACCCGGACGTTCTGTGCAACCGCGAGATCAAGTTCGGCAGCTTCCTCGACGCCGCCCGCACGGAAGGTGCCGAAAAGATCGCGACGGGCCACTACGCGCGAAACGATTATGTCGAAGGCCGTTGGCGCCTGCTGCGGGCGCGCGACCACGGCAAGGACCAGAGTTATTTCCTGCACACGCTCGATCAGGACCAGCTCGGCGCAGCGATATTTCCACTGGGCGGTCTGCACAAGACCGAGGTGCGCCGCATCGCGGGCGCAGCCGGCTTGCCGGTTGCGGCGAAGAAGGATTCCACCGGCATCTGCTTCATCGGCGAGCGTGACTTCCGGACGTTTCTCGCGAACTACCTGCCTGCGCGTCCAGGCGAGTTGCGAACCCCGCAAGGCAGCGTAGTCGGCGAACATACCGGCGCGATGTTCTATACCCCCGGCCAGCGTTCCGGCCTCCACATCGGAGGCAAAGCCGATGGGAATGGCGAAGCGTGGTACGTAGTCGGAAAGGATGTCGCCGCCAACGTCGTGTACGTCGATCAGGGTCACGACAGTATTTGGCTACAGTCGCATTCGCTCACGGCATCCGGCGCACACTGGACTGCGGGCACATCGCCCGCGGCGGAGTTCGATTGCACGGCGATGACCCGTTATCGGCAGTCACAGCAAGGCTGCCGGGTTGCGGTTGACGGAGACCGCTGCAACGTGCAGTTCGAGCGACCCCAACGTGCTGTGGCAACCGGCCAATCGGTGGTGTTCTATCGCGACGAGGAGTGCCTGGGCGGTGCGGTCATCGTAGCCACCAACGCACCGCCGGTCGAAGGCACATCGTGAAGGAAACCCGCGTCCTCGCACTGGCTGGAATCTTCCAGGCCGTTTCGCTGGTCCGCGCCATCGCGCGTGAGGGCGACTGGGACAGTGAAGCACTGGAAGCCAGTCTTGCCAGCGTGTTCAAGCTGGAATCGGACAGTGCCGCGGGCGTGTTCGGCGGCAACGTCGGGGTGCGGCTGGGTTTGCGCGTATTGATCGAACAGGTGGAAGGCAATGATCGCGACCTGCCGCTATTCCACATGCTGATCAACGTGCTCAAGCTGGAACGCAGCCTCGCTCGCAATCCCGAGATCAACCGGCGCCTCGGTGAGGGTCTGGAAGGCATGCAGCGCCAGTTGCAGCATTTTCCCGTTACGCACCCGACCATCGTTGCGCGTCTCGCCGACCTCTACACGGCAAACTTGTCATCGCTGAAACCTCGCATCACCGTGGTCGGCAAGCCGCTGTACCTCCAGCAACCTGCGCTGGCCCAGCGCGTCCGCGCGCTGCTGCTTGCCGCCGTCCGCGCGGCTGTGTTGTGGCACCAGCTCGGGGGGCGACGCCGACATCTGCTGTTCCGGCCCCAGCGCGAAGTGATGATTGCCCGTGGGATGCTCACGGGGGCGGCGCTGCGCGGGTGATCCGCGCCGCATCCAGGCGACATCACCAGCGGCGAAAAGCTCCACCCCTGGCCCAAGTCGCACTGCTTCGTTCTGGATACGCCGCGCATTCCCGCAAATCAGCCTCACTGGGTTCGCAGATCATGCGCAGGGCTGTTCGCGAAGGGGACGGTTCAATCGTTCGCCTTCGGAGCCTGTCTCTGACGTCCAAAAGACTTTTCGCGAAGGACTTCCTCGTCATGATGGTGCGTATACGGCTTGAGCAGGTCGTAGCGCGTCACAATACCCAGCAACCGGTGATTTTCCGGGTCGACCACCGGGATGCGGTCAAGCTTTTCCACCGCCGCACGCACGGCGATAGCGCGACAACTTTCGCTCGGAAAAGCGATCACCGGCTCCTTGTCGACAAGGTCAGCCAGTCGTCTGATGCCATCCGAATCCTCATCAAGCCAGACACGCAGGTTGTCGCGGGTCACCACGCCAAGCAGCGAGCCTTGTCCGTCAACTACCGGATAGGCACGATACTTCTGGCTCGGCCCGAAGTATTCAGTGGCAAGCTGCTGCACGGTCAAATCACCCGACACTGTCACGATGTCACTCGTCATGACTTCCCGCACGGCCATGTACTCCAGCCGGTCCACCACGTAGGGACGAAAAATATTCAGACCACGACGCGCAATTTTTTCGGTGAGGATTGATCGTTTCATTACAAATACACTGGTGCCGTAGGCGGCCGTGCAGGTAATCAGCAACGCTGGCAGCACGCTGGCATTGCCCGTCAACTCCAAGGCAAACAGGATGGAAGTGAACGGCATGCGCATCACCGCCGCCAGCATCGCGCCCATACCGAGCAGTGGCCACAACAATGGATACGGACCGGGGAAGATCATCGCCTCCAGGCCACCGAGCCCGGCACCCAGCGCCAGTAACGGCGCTAGCGTGCCGCCCGATGTGCCCGAACTCAGGTAGACGATCCAGATCACAGCCTTGACCACCATGAAGATAACGATGCCCATGCCGATGATCTTGCCGGTCAGGAGTTGGTAAATGACGCCGTAACCGACACCCAGCGTTTGCGGATCGATCAAGCCGCCGATGCCTACCACCAACGCACCAATGGCCGGCCACCACATCCAATGCACCGGCAGTTTGCGGTAACCGTCCTCGACCTTGTAGACCAGAAAGGTCACCAGGGTGGCCAGCAACCCGGCAAGCAAACCGCTGACAGCAGCCATGCCCAGGTCGGCAATGCTCAAATGGAACTGGAGGGCAATCGGAAACAGCGGCCCCGGCCCAATCAGGAACGGCCGCAGCGCTGCCGCCACAAAGCAGGCAACAGCGACCGGAATGGTACTGCGCGGGCGCATCTCAAACAGCAGCATCTCCACGCCCACCAGCGTGGCGGCAATGGGTGTCGCAAAAGTCGCCGACATGCCGGCACAGGCGCCCGCAACCAAAAGCGTGCGTCGCTCGAGAGAAGTGAGGTAGAACGCCTGTGCGAACAACGAGCCCACCGCGCCGCCAGTCATGATGATCGGCCCTTCGGCGCCGAACGGGCCTCCGGTACCTATGGCAATGGCGGAGGACAACGGCTTTAGGATGGCGACCTTGGCCATCATCTTGCTCTTGCGATACAGAATCGCTTCCAGTGCCTCGGGTATGCCGTGGCCACGAATGCGCTCGGTACCGTAACGTGCCATCAAGCCGATAAGGACGCCGCCCACAACCGGCGCCAGGATGATTACCCACCAGGGCGCATGCAGTTTCGAGGGCTCTACGAAGGAGAACGCCCACTCCCCGGCAAAGGCCAGATGCGTCACCAGCCCGATCAGGTGGTACAGAATCCAGGCGATGAGCGCCGCTGCTCCACCGATGAACAGCGACATGAAGGACAGTTTGAGAATGCTGATGCTGGGGCGGAAATCACCCTCGTAGAGGGTGTCACGCTTCCACTTTTCGTAGATGCGAAAAAACAGGCGCACCAGTGCACTCATGTTCCCGATCGACTCCCGCTATTGCCATTGAAAGAGTCAAGTTGCCTTGGATACAGCGATGCAGGCGATACGGAAGCGAAGTTCCAACGCCCCACGAAGGCAGCATGCGTGATCGGACCGATCAGCCGGTACAGCACCCAAGCAAGCATCGCGCAGAAGGTGCCGATGATCACCGACATCGCCGACATCTCGAGTATGCTGAGTCTGGGTCGGAACTCGCCCTGCGTAATCGCGTCGCTTCTCCATTGCTCGTAATGACGGCGAAGGAAATGCGAAAACGTGTTCATGCAGGACCGTCTCCGATAGCCGGCGCAATGGGTGCGATACCTCCTACCTCGATGGTGCCTGTCGGGGCGTGGGGGCACCGCACACCGCGCAACGCTGCTGAATGTAACCAGCGCAAGCCACGAACACCAGCGGGCCGCTCCGGACTTGCCAGCAGCGAACGCGTATTTGCGCGATAATTGGCGGTCAAATCGGCGTCATTGCACGTGTTTTGGCTCCGACAGCCACGCGCCGCACCAAGGAGAGCACCATGCAAGATTCTTTCGGGATTCGCGACACAATTGAAGTCGACGGCAAGTCGTACCAGATCGCCAGCCTCGCGAAACTGGGCGAACAGTTCGACATCAAGCGCCTGCCCTTTTCGATCAAGGTGCTGCTGGAAAACCTGCTGCGCAACGAAGACGGCAAAGAAGTTACGCGCGCGCAGATCGAGGCGGTCGCGAAGTGGGATCCGAAGGCCGAACCCACGAAGGAAATTTCATTCCTGCCGGCGCGCGTGGTGCTGCAGGATTTCACCGGCGTGCCGTGTGTGGTCGACCTCGCCGCGATGCGCGACGCGATGGTTGCCTTGGGCGGCGATCCGAAGAAGATCAACCCGCAGTCGCCGTGCGAACTCGTTATCGACCATTCGGTGCAGGTGGATGTGTTCGGCGAGGCGGACGCGCTGGCGCGCAACGCTGAGATCGAATTCAAGCGCAACTACGAACGCTATGCGTTCCTGCGCTGGGGCCAGAAGGCGCTGGAAGACTTTCGCGTGGTACCGCCTTCGACCGGCATCGTGCATCAGGTGAACCTCGAATACCTGTCACGCGTGGTGATGACCCGGGATATCGATGGCGAAACCTGGGCCTTCCCCGACACACTGTTCGGCACCGATTCGCACACCACGATGGTCAACGGCCTCGGTGTACTGGGCTGGGGCGTCGGCGGCATCGAGGCCGAGGCCGCGATGCTTGGCCAAGGCTCCTCGATGCTGATCCCGCAAGTGGTCGGCTTCCGTTTTATCGGCAAACTGCCGGAAGGCGCGACCGCGACCGACTTGGTGCTGACCGTCACCCAGATGCTGCGCAAGCACGGTGTGGTCGGCAAGTTCGTCGAATTCTTCGGCCCCGGCCTGCAGCACCTGCCGCTCGCCGATCGGGCCACGCTCGGCAACATGTCGCCGGAATACGGCGCAACCTGCGCGATCTGCCCGATCGACAAGGAATCGCTCAAATACCTGCGTCTGTCGGGCCGCGACGAGAAACACGTCAATCTCATCGAAACCTATGCGAGGGCCCAAGGGCTATGGCATGACGCCGACGCCGCCGAAGCCGGGTTCAGCACGGTACTGGAACTCGACCTCGCCACCGTGGTGCCCTCGCTGGCTGGCCCCAAGCGGCCCCAGGACCGTGTATTGCTGGGCGACATGCGCGGCAGCTACCACGCTGCGATGGAAGCGCTTGGTGGCAGCAGGAAGGCCAATGGCGACAAGGAGCGTTTCCTCAACGAGGGCGGCAGCACCGCCGTAGGACGCAAGGAAAGCCAGGCTGAACTCTCTCCCGACGCCTGCCCCGATCCCCAGCATTGCGAACTCGGCGACGGCTCGGTGGTGATCGCAGCGATCACTTCATGCACCAACACGTCCAATCCCTCGGTGATGATTGGCGCCGGCCTGCTGGCGCGCAAGGCCGCCGAACGCGGCCTGAAACCGCAGCCTTGGGTCAAGACCTCGCTGGCGCCCGGGTCGAAGGTCGTCACCGATTACCTCGAGAAAACCGGCCTGATGGAAGACCTCCAGAAACTCGGCTTCTATCTGGTCGGCTACGGCTGCACCACCTGCATCGGCAACTCGGGTCCGCTTCCCGAAGACGTCAGCAAGCGAGTCACCGACAATGATTTCGCAGTTGCCGCAGTGCTGTCCGGCAACCGCAATTTCGAGGGTCGCATCCACTCCGAGGTGAAGATGAATTACCTTGCCTCGCCGCCGCTGGTCGTCGCGTTTTCTATCGCGGGCACCATCGACATCGACATGACGAAGGATCCGCTCGGCAAGGACAAAAACGGCAAGGATGTTTATTTGAAAGAAATCTGGCCGACGAACAAGGAGATCGCCGATCTCGTCGCAAGCTCCGTCAACGCCGGGATGTTCTCCAAGAACTACGCCGAAGTGTTCAAGGGCAGCAAGGAATGGAACGCGGTGGCAGTGCCGGAAGGCGACCAGTACGCGTGGGACAGCAAGTCTACATACATCAAGAATCCGCCGTACTTCGATGGCATGACGATGGATCTGCCGAAGCATGCGGACATCGGGAACGCCTACTGCATCGGCCTGTTCGGCGATTCCATCACCACCGATCACATCTCGCCCGCCGGCGCAATCAAGAAAGATTCGCCCGCGGGCAAGTATCTGATGGAGCGCCGCGTGGAACCGAAGCACTTCAATTCCTACGGTTCGCGGCGCGGCAACGACGACGTGATGGTACGCGGTACCTTTGCCAACATCCGCATCCGCAACCGGCTGCTCGACAACGTCGAAGGCGGCTACACGATGTATGTGCCAGACGGCAAGCAGATGACGATCTACGACGCCGCCGTGAAATACCAAGAGGCCGGCAATCCGCTGATCGTGATCGCCGGCAAGGAATACGGCACCGGCTCGTCGCGTGATTGGGCGGCCAAGGGCACCCTGTTGCTGGGCATCGAAGCGGTAATCGCGGAAAGCTTCGAACGCATCCACCGCTCCAATCTGGTCGGCATGGGTGTGCTGCCATTACAGTTCAAGGATGGCGAGAACGCTGAATCACTGGGCCTGACCGGCAAGGAAACCTACACGATCACTGGTCTCGACAACGGCAATGCCAAAACAGCCCACGTCGCTGCCGCGGGCAAGGATGGAAAGCAGACCGAGTTCGACGTGCGGGTGATGCTGCTGACGCCGAAGGAGCGCGAGTTCTTCCACCATGGCGGCATCCTGCAATACGTGCTGCGGGATCTGGCGAAGAAAGCGGCGTGACGCCCAGTCACCTGTTTTTCGCAACGCCATGAGCCCCGTCTCCATTTTCGGAGGAAGGAGGCTGGTGTGAGGTTGCGGTCGCGCCAGAACTTTCGTTCTCCAGAACCGTTGCCAATCACGAAGCGCGCCGTCCTCACCCGGCGCTGCATACCAGTATCCGGATTACCTGCCGGGTCACGACACCGTGTGGGCCATTCAGCCTTGACCTGCTTCCAAAGACAGAGACGCAAACGAGGCTGACTCTGAGCAACTCCCTTGCGCCGATCGGTTATACAAGCCCGCTCTTCCATCTAGTCGACAACAGCGCGTGATTGCTTGTGGACTGCGTCCCGGATCGCTCGGTAATCGACGAGGTGTTGCTGCAACCATGTGAGCGACTGCGGGCCTAACATTGCTTGCACTTTGCTGTTTGCGGGCTTGACCACGCCTGTCATCGCCTCGCGCTTCCACGGTTCCAGTTCCGCATCTGCTACAAGACAACCCGGTCTCGGCAGGAGGGACTTGCCCGGGTCAAGCCGGGAAAAGTCGCGCAGGCGTTCCCACTCTCCGCTCTGGTCGGCAACGAGATCCTCCAGGCACAGAAGATGGTGACGCGGTTCGCCCAACCGTGCCATGTGCAGCTCCATGGCGTGATTCCAGCGCCACGTCCATTGCGCGATGCCACCGCGAAACGCAGCGGTACTCTGCCGCATGTCTTCGTCGAGCACCGAGGCGACAACATCGATTCCGTTGCGCAAAACGTGCACGAAACGCGCGTCGGGTACACACGCAGCGATCTCGTCGATAAAAAGCAGGTGATTGGGGGTTTTCTCGACCCAATGCGACCGACCTTTGCTGCCGGCGGCCTCGTCCAGCATCGCCACGTACCGTCGAATGCAGGCACGCCACCGCCTGGGTACGGTCCGTTGCGCTCGCGACGCCAAGTGTGCGTCCTCAAGTTCCCGCAAGCGGTGTCGCCCCCAGGATTGCGCGAGGCCAGCACGGTGATACCACTTTCGCGTCGGGCGTGCCTCACGATCAGCCCAGCGTACCAGCGCGTCGCCCAGCAGCGCCTCGAAAAAGTAGGTTTCCTGCAACGAAAACACATCGGGATGACGTGCGAGCAATGCCTGCACCAGTGTGGTGCCCGAACGCGGACAGCCGATCACGAAAATTCTCTGCATTGTGCCTCAGCCGCTGAAACTTACTTGTCGACGATAACGGACGACGCTGCTTTGCGTCGACGCCCTTGTGACCCCAACGGTAGCGACCAACCCGTCGTCACGCGAGAAGAAAGTCTCAACGCGCCGCAGCCGCCCACTTTGCATAGTAGCAACGCCAGTCGCCTCCCTCGCGTCGCCACGCGGTGGTCATCCTGTACGAGGCGGCGTGATCGGGCAGCAGTCCGCCGAACTGGCCGCCGGTCAACGTCAGGTTGAACGTGGCGACAATGCGATCACTGGTCGGCCGGTCCAGGATCGGAGGCTTGCGCTCGAAGCTGATCGGCCCGACCACCACACCGGTTTTGTCGTGACTCAACGCTCGCACTACCAGTAACTGGCGCAGCCCGCGGCGGTCCAGTTCGGCGTCGCCCCCGGTGAAATCATCACCGACCCTTGCAAGCACGCCATTCGCGTCGTTGTCGCGGGCAGCGGAGGCCGCCGATTCAATCGCCTGTCGAATCCGTTGCTCGTCTGGCGTGCGCTGGCACGCTGTCAGGACGGACATTGCCAACAATGTCAGGAGCGCAAATGGAATCCAATTCAGTCTGCGCGCGTTGGATTGCGTCGTGTTCGCAGCGATTGTCATGTCTCTCCCGTGTGCAAGCTCGCAGCTTGCCGTACCCTTGCGTATCGTGCTCCAATGCCATGCACTGATGCTATAGGCAAAATGCGGCAGGAGGGAACACACGATGGCTGATCCACGGCCTTGGTTGGCGCATTACCCCAAAGGCGTTCCCCACGAGATCGACATCCGCGAGATTCCGTCGATTGTCGCGATGTTCGAGGACGCCTGCGCACGCCACCCGCAACGGCCGGCGTATTCAAGCTTCGGCAAGGCACTGACCTACGCAGAACTGGATCGGGCAAGCGCGCAGTTCGCGGCGTTATTGGCCAACGACTGGAAGCTCGGCAAGGGCAACCGGCTTGCGATCATGCTGCCCAACACACTGCAGTACCCCATCGCGTTGTTCGGCGCGCTGCGCGCGGGTTTGACTGTGGTCAATGTCAATCCGCTGTACACCGCACGCGAACTCGAACACCAACTTGCCGATTCCGGTGCAACGACCATTCTGGTGTTGGAGAACTTTGCGTCGACGCTTGCAGGCGCGATCGGCCGGACATCGGTCGAGCACGTCATCGTCACCTCTCTGGGAGACCAGCTTGGGTTCCCGAAGGGACCGCTGATCAGCTTCGCGGTGAGGCACATCAAGAAAATGGTGCCGCGCTGGTCGCTGCCCGGACATTTGTGTTTCAACGATCTCCTCGCAAAGGGTGCCGGAATGTCCGTGCCGAAGGTCGAACTCGGCCACGACGACGCTGCCTTCCTGCAGTACACCGGCGGCACCACCGGTGTGGCCAAGGGTGCCGTGCTGACCCACGGCAACATGATCGCGAACACGATGCAACTGGCGTCATGGGTCGGCGACCTGTTTACCCGCGGCGAGGAACAGATCATCACCGCCTTGCCGCTGTACCACATCTTCTCGCTCACCGTGAACGCGCTTTTCATGATGCATTTCGGCGGTGAAAATGTGTTGATCACCAACCCACGCGACATGCCGGCTTTCGTCAAGACGCTGAAAAAATCCCGCTGGAGCGCGATCACCGGCGTGAACACCTTGTTCAACGGCCTTCTCAACCACCCTAATTTCGCGTCGCTGGATTTCTCGCGCGTGAAATTCTCGCTGGCTGGCGGCATGGCCGTGCAACGCGCGGTTGCGGAGCGCTGGAAGAAGACCACCGGCATTCCACTGATCGAGGGCTACGGACTCACCGAGACTTCGCCGGTCGTGACGGCCAATCCGCTCGACATCAAGGACTACACCGGGTCGATCGGGATGCCGGTGCCCTCGACCAACGTCACCCTGCGCGATGACGACGGCCACGACGTTCCACCGGGCGAGCCCGGCGAGATCTGCGTGCGCGGCCCCCAGGTAATGCGTGGCTACTGGGAGCGGCCCGAGGAAACGGCCAAGGTACTGGACGACAACGGCTGGCTGCGCACCGGCGACATCGCGCGCATGGACGGCGCCGGCATGTTCTACATCGTCGATCGCAAGAAGGACATGATCCTGGTATCGGGTTTCAACGTGTATCCGAACGAGATCGAGGACGTCGTCGCGCAACACCCCGGCGTGCTCGAGGTCGCCGCGATCGGTGTCCCGGACGAACATTCCGGCGAGGTGGTCAAGCTGTTCGTGGTAAGGAAGGATCGATCGCTCACCGAAGCCGCATTGAAGCAGTATTGCCACGACCAGCTGACCGGCTACAAGCGGCCAAAATACATCGAGTTCTGCAGCGAGTTGCCCAAGAGCAACATCGGCAAGATCCTGCGACGCAAGTTGCGAGACGAAGAAAACCCAAAAACGACGCATTGATCCCCTCTGGTCCCCGGACGGGTGTCGGGGCGGGAAACCGGAAACAGCGAAGAGCACGACTGTTTACACTAACGATATAATCGCGTTGGTTCGTACCCTCATCCGGCGCTTCGCGCAACTTTCTCCTGTCTGAAGAAGGGAAAGGAGGACTACATGCCCAGGATCGATATCGAATCCCTGCCCCGACGGGTTGGCGGAAGCTATCCCGCGCCGTTCGATCAGCCGTGCGCAGCGCGTATCCGACGCAGGCTTGGTGATGCCGGTGGTCTGACCGACTTTGGCGTCAACCTGCTGGACCTGCCTCCCGGAACGTGGTCCAGTCAGCGACACTGGCATTCCAACGAGGATGAGCTGGTGTGGGTGCTGAAAGGCGAGGTCACGCTGATCGACGACGCCGGCGAACACGTGCTTCATGCCGGCGACTGCGCGGTGTTCCCGAAGGGTGACGCCAATGGGCACCACTTGGTCAACCGGTCGAATTCCGCGGTCGTTTGCCTCGAAGTTGGCTCGCGCAACCCACATCACGACGTGTGTTCCTATACCGACATCGACTTGCGGATCGGCGACCGCGCCAGGGGCTACACGCATCGGGACGGCAGCGCCTATCCGACCAGGCGCTGAATAACTGCCTAATGCCTGCTAAATGCTGTTCCGGCAATAATGCGGTACGCGTCGCGATCCCCGATAGCATCGCGTTCCGAAGGTAGGGCCATCCCGGCCCATGTGGAGAAGTCACCATGAAGCGCATGACGACAACACTGCTCGTTGCAGTTCTCATAGCCACGCCGATGCTGGTGTTGCCGCCTCCCGCCAACGCCGGGATCAACATCGGCATCGCCGTCGGCATCGCGCCACCTGTACTCCCCGTTTACGCGCAACCGGTTGTACCGGGGCCAGGCTACGTCTGGACACCGGGCTACTGGGCCTGGGGTGGCCCCGACGGTTATTACTGGGTGCCGGGTACTTGGGTGATGCCGCCCGAAATCGGGTTGCTCTGGACTCCCGGTTGGTGGGGCTGGTCCGACGGTTTCTACCGCTGGCACGGTGGCTACTGGGGTACGCGAGTCGGTTTTTACGGCGGGGTCAATTACGGCTACGGTTATTTCGGCTCGGGCTATTCCGGCGGTTACTGGCGCGGCCGCAATTTCTACTACAACCGTGCAGTCAACAACATCAATCTCGCCAGCACCCGCAACGTCTACTTCAACAGGGCCGTCCCCTACAATGCCCGCGCCAACCGCGTGAGTTACAACGGCGGTCGCGGCGGAATCTTGGCCCGGCCGACTGCCCAGCAGACGCGCTACGCCAGCGAGCGACGCTATTCACCGACATCGATGCAGACGCAGCAACGCGAAGCGGCAAAGCACAACCCGGCGCAACGCTTCAGCGCGAACAGGGGCCGTCCCGCGGTGTTCGCCACCCAAAGCCCGGGAAGGTTCAATGGGCCACATGAAGTACGCAGCTCCAGCGGTTTACGGGGCAACGTTATGGCCACAACGAACCGCTCGCAGGGTGTCGTCACGGCACCGCACGCGCGCGCGGCGGAGTCCCCCAATCGCGCGCGCGGCGTCGTGGAGGCTCCGCGTAACCGCGTGCAATCGACCCGGCTGACAAATCAGCCACCTCGCACGGCGCAAGCCGCGCCGGTGCGCAGGCGCGGCTACACGGAGCCGAATGCAACGCGTCAACGCGGTGGCGAGTTCAGCGGGCGCACGTCGTACAACGAAAGGCCGCGCAACGCGTCCGCACAGGCTCACCGCGCCCACGCTCAAGCACACTCCGCGCAACGCGGCAAGGCTCACGCCAAAAAGGACAAGAAGAAAAACGGCCAACACCGCTGACTGCTCCAAGGCGCATACATAGACGAGGCGGCCACGGGCCGCCTCGTCTATCAGTCGGAACTCAATCGCAAACGGGGTCGATATCGTCGTCCCACGGCTCAAGCGTGTCCGCGTAACCCCCGAGCAGGTTCCACAACGCCGCTTGCGTATCCTCGGGAATTCGGGCAAACGCCAGCGCAATGTGGTTCCCGGTGACACGCACCACTTCGGCCATTACGTGCACATTGACGTCGTCGCTGAAAAGCATGTCGAGTACCCATACGTCGCTCGGCTGACCGTGCCATTCCGCCGGACGCGACAATCGAACGCCTGTCGCGGAAATGTCGGCGAGGTCGGTTTGCCATACGTCGCCACGACGGCTCATCAATACCGCCGTCTGCCGCACCATCCGCGCATGCCGTACGTGGTTCTCGACGGTGTTGTCCAGTTTATAGTCGCTCACCACGTCGAACATTCCCCTGTCTCCATATCGTTTGCGCCACGGCGCCTCTGGTGAACAGCCGCCCCCTCAGGCCGTCGCTGGTACCGATTCAAGGTAAGCAAATTACGGGCCAACCCCGAAGCATTGCCCTCTGGACTTGCGGCGCATTCGGCCTTACTCTAGGCATGTACCGCCGGTGTGACCTTGACCGGCAGCGTGGTGACACCACGTCACCACCGCGACCGGTTCGAGCGGGTCGCCTCCGGCGCTGACGGATTCGGGATTTCGGGGATCCACCGATCCGGGACAAGCGAGAGGCTGACATCATCGGCCAATGGATTCGTTGATGCTTGGGTCGGCACGATCAAAGGGTCGGCCCTGATGTGAACCGATACCTGTATCCGGTGTTCCGCGTGTGCGGGCACCGGCAGCGTATCCGGCAGGGCGGCGCTCCACCCCGCAACAATGAACGTTGCAAACAATGAGCGAATTTCGCAAACCCATGGATTGCGGCAGCCCGCGTGCCGTCGGTCCGATCCAGACGAGTGCCGGATGAGCACCGAACCGCAGTCAATCGCAACATTCCCATCCGCGCAGGAAGCACCCCGCGCTGCGGAGACGCCACGCCAGCAGGAAATCCCGCTGGCGGTCGTGCTCGGCCAACCCGTCCTGCAGATTCCGCAGGACCTGTATATCCCGCCGGACGCGCTGGAAGTCATTCTCGAAGCGTTCGAGGGCCCGCTTGACCTCCTCTTGTACCTGATCCGCAGACAGAACCTCGACATCCTCGACATTCCGGTCGCCGAAATCACCAGGCAGTACATGGATTACATCGACGTGATGCAGGATATGCGCCTCGAATTGGCGGCGGAATATCTGGTGATGGCTGCGATCCTGGCCGAGATCAAATCACGCCTGCTGCTGCCGCGCCCGCCGCAAGAGGAAGGGGTCGAAGGCGACCCACGCGCCGAACTGGTGCGCCGACTGCAGGAATACGAGCGGTTCAAGAAGGCTGCCGAAGACGTCGATGGGCTGCCTCGCATGGAACGCGACCTCGACAACGCCAACGCCTACGTGCCGGACCACAAGGTGGTGAAACTGCCGCCACCCGTGGATTTTCGTGAAATGTTGCTGGCACTGCGCGACGTCATGCACCGCGCCGAATTGCACGGCCACCACGCAGTGGAACGCGAACCCTTGTCGGTACGAGAGCGGATGGGCGAGGTGTTGCGCAAGCTCGGCGACGGCGCCTTCCACCGCTTCGAATCGCTGTTCGACGCCTCGGAGGGCCGGCTGGGCGTGGTGGTGACGTTGCTGTCACTGCTGGAACTGGCCAAGGACAGTCTGATCGACATCATGCAGGAGGCCCCGCTGGCGGCGATCTACCTGAAAGCCCGCGCGACCGCGGAAGAAATCGCCGCCTGATAGCGCATCCACCAACGCCGGAAACAGACAAGTGGAATCCAAGCAACTCCAGAACATCGTGGAAGCCGCCCTGCTGGCGGCCCAACAACCGCTCACACTGCCGATGCTGGCCGCACTGTTCCGGGAAACGGACGCCGTCACCCACGAGGATCTTGCGCGAGCCATCGAAGGCCTCGGCCAAACCTGTGAAGGCCGCGGCATAGAATTGGTGGAAGTCGCATCCGGCTTTCGTTACCAGGTACGCCAAGAGGTCCATCCATGGGTAGCTCGGCTCTGGGCCGAACGCCAGACGAAATACTCGCGCGCGCTGCTGGAAACGTTGGCGCTTATCGCATACCGGCAGCCCATCACGCGCGGCGAGATCGAACAGGTTCGCGGGGTCACCGTCGCCACCAGCATCATGCGCACGCTGGAGGAACGCGAATGGGTCCGGGTGGTCGGCTATCGCGACGTACCTGGCAAGCCCGCACTGTTCGGCACCACCCGCCAGTTCCTCGATTACTTCAACCTCAAATCACTGGACCAGCTTCCAACGCTCGCGGAAATCCGCGAGATCTCCGATCCCGACCCGCAACTCGCGCTCATGTCCGCAGTGGGTAGTCCCGACGATCTGCCGGATACACCCGCTTCTTCCACCATTCCCGATGACTCCGCCGACGCCGGCCACGATACGCCAGCCGATGCCCCGCGCACCACCGAGGACGCCGCATGACCTCAGCTCCACGTTCACTGCTGACCCTGAAACGGTCGGCCGCACAAGCTGCCGACAGTTCGCTCGAAGAACGCCTGCACAAGGTCCTGGCCAATGCCGGCCTGGGTTCACGCCGCATGCTGGAGGAGCGTATCGGCGGCGGCGAAATCCTGGTCAACGGCAGCGCCGCGCAAACCGGTTCCAGCGTCCGCGCCGGCGACCGCGTGGAAGTTGACAGTAAACAGTTCGTGGTTGCGACCGACACTCACGACCACACCGCCGTGCTGATGTACCACAAGCCCGAAGGCGAACTGACCACACGCGACGATCCCGAAGGCCGCCCGACCGTATTCGAAAACCTGCCCCACCTCAACGGCTCGCGCTGGATTTCCGTGGGACGCCTGGACATCAATACCACTGGATTGCTGCTGCTGACCACCGACGGTGAACTCGCCAATGCGCTGATGCACCCGAGCAACGAACTCGAACGAGAATACCTGTGCCGGGTTCATGGCGAGGTTCCCGACGAAGCACTGGAGAAACTGAAAGCTGGCGTCGAGCTGGATGATGGTCCTGCCCGTTTCGACGAAATCCACGTGGTCAGCCGCGGTGGCAGCCACTGCTGGTTCCGGGTAGTCATGCACGAAGGCCGCAATCGCGAGGTACGTCGCCTGTGGGATTCGCAGGGGTTCCTTGTCAGCCGTCTCAAACGCATCCGCTACGGAAACGTCGAATTGCCGCGAGGCCTGCGGCCGGGACAGAACGAAACACTCGCCGAGGATGCGATCAAGGGCCTACGCGAACTCGCGGGTGCGGGCCCGGCGCAACCATCGCTGACGCTGAAACCCGTGCTCCACCAACGCCACACTCCGCGCAGCGTCACCGAAATCCGCCCCGCCAAACAGGCACCCCATGCGTGGACAGGCGTACGCCACGACGAAGCACGCGAACTGGCCGCGTTCGACCGGGTCCGTCCGGACGAACTCAACAACCGGGGCAAGCGCCGGCGCGGGCCACCCCGTGGCGAAGTCAACGGCAACGTGCTGAAACAGGACAAACCAGCGGGCAAGCGCAAGAACAGACGCGGGGTCGCGCCGGGGCAAGAGCTGCCATCGGTACGCACATGGTTTGCCGGCGACAAGCGTCCCGGCGGCGGCCGTAATCGCGGGCCTGCTGGCAGCCCTGGTCGCGGGGCCGGTGGTGGCCGAAATCGCGGGTCCAGTGGTGGACGCGATGGACGTGGTCCGGGCGGGAAAGGCGGCAACGGGCCTTCGCGCGGTTGACCGGCGCCTGCCGGCGTGGTTACCAAGCCCAAATCAGCCGTCACCATCTGGTACAACCCACGTTGTTCCAAGTCATGTGGCACGCTGGAATTGCTACGCAAACACGGCATCGAGCCCACAATCATCGACTATCAGAAAACTCCGCCAAGCCCAGCCGAGATCGAACACGTGTTGAAGTTGCTCAGCCTGAAGCCGCGTGAGCTGATGCGCAAGGGTGAAGTGGTCTACGGCGCACTCGGCCTGGATGACCCCAAGTTCACCCACAAGCAACTGATCGATACTTTTTTCACGCACCCGATCCTGATCGAACGCCCGGTCGTGCTCGCCAACGGCAACGCAGCGCTCGGACGGCCGCCCGAGGCCGTGCTCGCCATCTTGTGAACCCATCTCTCCCCTCGGGAGATCGACAGTTGGCAGGTTCGGGACTGGCTAGCAACCGTCCGTGGTGCCGGGCACCGATGCGGCAGCTTTTCCGAAGAGAGAAACGTACCCCGTCATGTCAATTCGAACGCATCGGCATCCATCCACGCCGGGAACTTTTCGCGAAATGCCCCGAGTGCTGCGGGATCGAGCGTTACCGTGACGATCTGCTCTTGCGAACCGAGATCGGCCATCGTCTGGCCGAGATAATCCAGCACGGCGCTTTCGCCAGAGTACGGTATCTGGTTGCCATCGATGCCGACTCGATTGACTCCAACGCAATAACTCAAGTTCTCGATCGCTCGGGCGCGCAGCAGCGTACGCCAGGCATGGGCGCGGACGGAAGGCCAGTTGGCGACGAACAGTGCGAGGTCGTAATCGAAACCTTTTTGTGGGTCGTACCGATTGCGCGAAAATACCGGAAACCGGAGGTCATAGCAGACCAGTGGACAAATTTTCCAGCCACGCCACTCGATCACGAGCCGCCCGCGCCCTGCCGCATAACGCTTGTGTTCGTCGGCATAACGGAACAGGTGACGCTTGTCGTAATGTCGCACCCCGCCATCAGGCGTTACGAACAGCAGACGATTGTAGACACCATCGCCCACCCGCAATTGCACGCTGCCCGTGATGGCGGCATCCAGTGATTTCGCCGTTGTACGCAACCAGCCCAGGGTCGGGCCCTCCGCGCTCTCGGCGTTATGGATGGCCTCGTTGGAAAACCCGCTGGTGAAGGTTTCCGGCAGTACAACCAAATCGGTGCAACCGGTGAGCGGCACGATCAGCGCGCCGTAATACTCGCGGTTGCCCGCCGGATCGTGCCAGCGTGTCGCACCTTGAACCATTGAAACCCTCAGATTTCGCATAATCTTTCCGCTGCTGTGCGCAGTGTTTCATCGCTCTTGGCGAAACAGAACCGCACGAATTTGGCGTCGGGTGCGGTTTCGTAAAATGCCGACACCGGAATTGCGGCGACGCCAGCCTCGCGTACCATCCACTCGCAGAAGTTCAGGTCGTCGGTATCGCGGATCGCGGAATAGCCGGCCAACTGGAAATAGCCACCATGCACATCGAGCAGCTCGAAGCGCGTACTTTCAAGCAGTTCACGGAAGTGGTCGCGCTTGGCCTGATAGAAGTCTGCGAGACTTTTCGCATGCTGTGGGTCGTTTTCCATGACCTCCGCGAACGCGCACTGCGCGGGGTGGAAGGTACAAAAGGTCAGGTACTGATGTACCTTGCGGAACTCGGCTGTGAGCAACTTAGGCGCAACACAATAACCGACCTTCCAGCCCGTGCAATGCCAGGTCTTGCCGAACGAGGAAATAACGAAACTGCGTTCGGCCAGCTCGGGGTTGCGCGACGCGCTCATGTGCTGCACGCCGTCGAACACAATGTGCTCGTACACCTCGTCGGAAATCACCAGCAGGCCATTCTGGCTCGCAATGTCAGCCAGTGCATCCAGATCGGCCTGCGAGAACACGGCCCCGGACGGGTTGTGCGGACTGTTGACCATGATCATCCGCGTCTTCGGCGTGATCTCGTCGCGAACGCGCTGCCAGTCCACCGAGAAATCCGGAAGCTTCAGTGGCACGTGCACGGTATGGCCACCGGCCAGCGCAATCGCGGGTTCGTAACAGTCGTAACAGGGGTCCAGCACGATCACTTCATCGCCGGGGTGCACCGCGCACGCGATTGCGGCGAAGATCGCCTCGGTTGCGCCCGAGGTTACCGTCACTTCGGTATCCGCACTGATGTGTCGCCCGTAAAGTCTGCCCACCTGCAACGCGATCTGCTCGCGCAGCTTCGGGATGCCGCTCATCGGCGCATATTGGTTTCTGCCCTCGTTCATCGCGCGGGTCAGTGCATCGCGCAGATTCGCTGGCGTCTCGAAATCGGGAAACCCCTGCCCGAGATTGACTGCCTTGTGCTCCAGCGCAAGCTGGCTCATCACCGTGAAAATGGTCGTGCCAACCTTGGGCAACTTGGTTTCGATCTGCATGCGCGTCGTTCCGTCAGGGCGAACCGTACGGATGTTAGCACGCTGCACGCAGGTGCCCCCCACGCATTTCAACGACACTTCAACGTCCGGATATGCTCTGCAGCTGCGCGCCTTCGGCGACCGCTCGGGAAAGGAGAATTTTGATGAGCAACATCATTCGCGAACGGGCACGTGGCCACAAACGTGACCTCGGGGACGGATTCGTGGTCAGCCGCGTGCTGCCCGCCATGCACCAACATGCGGTCGGCCCGTTCGTGTTCATGGACCATCTCGGGCCGGTGACCGTGCCGGCGGACAAGGCCATGGACGTCCGCCCGCACCCGCACATCGGGCTGGCGACAGTGACCTATCTCTGGGAAGGCCGTGTCGAACACAGGGACGGACTCGGCAACACGCAGATTATCGAGCCGGGCGCAGTCAACTGGATGACCGCCGGCAACGGTATCGTGCATTCCGAACGCACTCCGGCCGAAAACCGCGGTAAGCCGCAACCCATGCACGGGCTGCAGTTATGGGTGGCGCTGCCGCTCGGCAAGGAACAGGGCGAACCCGGGTTCGAGCACACCGACGCCGGCGCCCTGCCCACCCTCGAACTGGATGGCGTCACGGGTTGCGTTGTGGCGGGCAACGCATACGGCAAGCGCTCACCGGTATCGATCTCCAGCGACCTGTTCTACGTCGATGCGCGGGTGCCGCAAGGCAATCGGCTAAAACTGCCCGACGAGCACATCCAACGCGCAGCCTATGTCGTCGAGGGCGCCATGCATGTCGGGGATGAAATACTGGTCCCCGGCGAACTGGTGGGTTTCGGGCCCGACCTGGATGTGACGCTCGTCGCTGACCTCGACACCCACGTCGTACTGCTTGGCGGCGCGCCGCTCGATGCCCCGCGTCATATCTGGTGGAACTACGTCGCGAGTTCCGAAGCATTGCTGGAAGGTGGCCGCCAAGCGTGGCGCGAGAAACGCTACGCCATGGTTGAAGGCGACCCGGAGTTCATTCCGCTACCCGAGGACCGGTGCGCAGCGTTCAAGGTGACGCCTGGATAAAGCGTAGCGGGCTATTCCGAGCCCGGAACAACCCTGACCGGCACAGATTTCGCCGCCGGCGTCTTGCTGACGATCGCGTAGTGCGAAAGCGGAATCAGTGGATTGCATTCCGGGTAGTAACCGCCGACACATCCGCGCGGGATGTCGAACGCGACGATCCTCAGCCCCGCGACTTCGCGTGTCATACCATCGGGGGCATCGGACACCAGTTTTACCGTCTGGCCGTCGCGTAATCCCATCCGCGCAATGTCGTCCTTGTTCATCAGCACCACCTCGCGGGTCCCCTCGATACCGCGAAAACGATCATCGTAGCCATATACCGTGGTGTTGAACTGGTCGTTGGAACGCATCGTCATCAGTCGGAACCGGTCCGGTGCGTCGTCGAAACCGGTCGCGGTTAGCGTTGGCGGCACAATGAAGTTCGCTTTGCCGGAGTCCGTTTTCCACACCCGCGCGCGTGCAGGATTGGGGCGGTGGAATCCACCCGGTTGCCACATGCGCCGGTTGTAGTCTTCGAACTGTTCGGGATAGGTCTGCTCGATCGCGTCACGGATAGTGGCGAAATCGCTGACCCAGGTATCCCACGGCACCCTCGGGTTGGGCGGCAGCGTTTCCTTGGCCAACTCGACCACGATGCGGGTTTCCGATTTGAGATCGGGGCTGGCGGGATGCGCCTTGCCGACTGAAGCATGGATGCAGCTGGTGGAATCCTCGGTCGACAATACCTGCGCGTTTCCGTTTTCGACCACGCGCTCGATCCGGCCCAGGCAAGGCAACAGGTAGGCGACTTTGCCGTTGATCAGGTGTGAGCGGTTGAGCTTGGTCGCGATTTGTACGGTCAACCGGAGGTTGCGCCATGCCGCCTGCACGCGTTCCTGCTCAGGAATCGCGCGCAGAAAGTTGCCGCCAAGCCCGATGAAGCCGCGTACGCTGCCATCAAGTACCCCTTCGCAACACTCGACCGTATTGCGGCCCTTCTCGCGCGGCGGTTCGAAGCCATACTGTTCAGCCAGCCGGTCAAGCGGCACCAGCGCCGGATCGTCGGCGATGCCCACCGTGCGTTGGCCCTGCACATTGGAATGACCTCGCACCGGACACAGACCGGCGCCTGGTTTGCCGATGTTGCCGCGCATCAGCATGAGGTTCGCGACCATGTGGATGTTGAACTCACCAAGCACATGCTGGGTCAGGCCCATCCCGTACACAGCGATCACGGCGTTGGCTTTGGCGTACACGGCCGCCGCGCCTTCCAGTGCCGCGCGGGTCAGGCCGGATTGCGCCTCGATGTCATCCCATGACTGGACACGTGTGAATGCGGAAAACTCCTCGAAACCGTGTGTGTGTTGTGCTATAAATGATTGATCTAAAAAGCCTCCTCCTTCACTCCGCCCTACCTCGTCATCCAACTCCAACAACGCCTTGCACAAACCGGCGATCGCGGCGATGTCGCCACCAGCTTTGACCTGATGATATTGCGCAGCCAGCGGCGTCTCCCGGCGTGCGAACAATTCCACCGGATTCTGCGGATTGGTGAAGCGCTCCAACCCACGTTCGCGCAGCGGGTTGAACACGATGATCGGCACCCCGCGCTTTGCGGCTTTCTGCAGATCATGCAGCATGCGCGGGCTGTTGACACCTGCGTTCTGTCCGAAAAACAGGATGCAGTCGGCCTTCGCAAAATCATCCAGCACCACGGTACCGACTGCCGATCCAACGCTCCGGCGCAACGCCACGCCGGTGGCTTCGTGGCACATGTTGGAACTGTCCGGCAGGTTGTTGTTGCCATACAGCCGTGCGAACAGCGCATAGAGATAACTGGTTTCAAGTGATGCGCGGCCCGACGCATAGAACACCACCGATTTGGGGTCGAGCTGCCGCAGCCGCTTCAGCTCGGCGCCTATCTCACGGGAAGCGTCCTCCCAAGCCACCGGCGCATACTTGTCGGTGGCACGGTCATAACGCAGCGGATGCGTCAGGCGCCCCTCCTGTTCGAGGTCATGATCGCTCCAGTCCAGCAGTTCGGTGACGGTGTGTTGCGCGAAGAACTCCGGGGGCGTGCGCAGGCTGGTCAATTCCCACGCACTGGCCTTGGCTCCGTTCTCGCAGAATTCGAACTTGGCCGGATGCGCCGGTTGTGGCCAAGCGCACGAGACACAGGTGAAACCGCGTGGCTTGTTCTGTCGCCACAATTCCCTGACCGTAGACGGGATCGGGACCTTCTCGCGTTTAAGGATTCGCTGGACTGACTTCACCGAACCCCAACCGCCCGCGGGTCCGGGATACGGTTCTATCCTCGGTTTGCGCTCGTCGCCCATCGCACACCCCGCGCATTTTGCATGTCGGACAGTGTAGAACGATTAGTCAGTGGCGGAGGGAGTGTCGTAAATAGGGTTGTTTCACGTCGTGCCGTAGTGTCCCACAAGGATCTCTGAAAGCATTACCCCATGCGGGTTTAAGCGTGTCACGCGTTCCACAACGTCTTTTGACATTTCCGGGCAGCTGGCTTACGCTGTAGGGAACAGCGTGGGGAGTCTCGCATGCGTCCGCCCAACCGTCTGACCGTCATCGCGGTCAAAAACCTGCGCAAGCCAGGACGCTACGGTGATGGTGGTGGTCTCTATCTTCTGGTCAAGTCCAACAGCAAGAGTTGGGTGTTTCGCTGGCGCGACAGGGTCACCGGCAAGCTTCGCGACAAAGGCCTCGGGCCGGCTTGGGATGTGGGCCTGGAAGAAGCGCGCCAGCGCGCCGCCGCGTGTCGGCGACAACTACGTGATGGCATCGACCCGATCGAGTCCAAGCGCCAAGCGATCCTGACGGCGCGACTGGACCGCGCCCGCCGCTTGACCTTCGGGGAGTGCTGCGCGAAGTACATCGCCGCGCACCGTGCCGGCTGGCGCAATGCCAAACACGCCGAGCAATGGGCCAGCACGTTGCGCACCTATGCGGGGACTCTGCAGCCGCTGCCGGTGGCCGAAATCGATACCGCGCTGGTGATCAAGGCATTGGAAGACATCTGGGTGACCAAGACGGAAACCGCAAGCCGGGTGCGCCAACGAATCGAATCGGTCCTGGACTGGGCGACCGCGCGGGAGTTTCGCACAGGCGACAACCCGGCCCGCTGGCGTGGACACTTGCAGAATCTGTTGCCGAAGCCAACCAAGCTCAAGCACGTGACTCCGCGTGCCGCACTCCCTTATACCGAACTCGGCGCTTTCATGGCCACCCTGCGCCAGCAACGGGGACTGGGCGCACGGGCGCTTGAACTGCAGATTTTGACCGCGGCGCGTCCGGGCGAGGTCGCCGGCGCGCGCTGGAACGAGATCGACCTGGATGCAGCAGCCTGGACGATTCCCGGTGAGCGCATGAAGGCCGGTCGCGCCCACCGCATCGCACTGTCCGGAGCTGCCGTGACACTGTTGCGCGCGTTACCCCATGAATCGGACGATGTGTTTCCCGGTCTGCGCGGTCAGCCGATCACCACCGCCACGATGTTGA
>JBOHYR010000092.1:0-2988 GCA_050737995.1 Rhodanobacteraceae bacterium | reverse complement strand
GCGGGATAGTGCCAGTGAGCGCCGTCCGGCAGCACGTGCACGGTGCCGAACATGTAGATTGTCGCAGTCGGGCTTTTCACCAGCCACAACGCCGGGTCGGCCAGTGCTGGCGTGCAGGCGAGCAGCGCCAAGGCGAGGCCGAGAGCAAAGTGATGCCAGCTCTTCACTTGAATGCCCATATGCAGCCGAGGCGGCGTTTCAACGCGGCACGCGGTATCCACCCGTAACGCCGTCTGGCGACAGCGTCAGTTGCCACAACTGGTCACGGCGGGTGCGGAAGGTGGCGGCCGAACTGGAGAGATAGAAGCGCCACATGCGGCGGAAGCGCTCGTCGTAGCGTGGATTCGACTCTGACAGTTGTGGCCACGCGGCATCAAAGTTGGCCAGCCATGCCATCAGGGTCTTGTCGTAGTCGGGGCCGAAGTTGTGCCAGTCCTCGACCACGAACAGGTTTTCAAGGGCGGGAGCAACCTGCGAGGCCGCCGGTATCATCGAATTGGGGAAGATGTATTTTTCGATCCACGGGTCGGGTCGCGAAGGCGTCGAGTTGACACCGATGCAGTGCAGTACCGAAAGTCCATCTTTCTTGAGGCAGCGCCGGCAGACCTCGAAATAGGTGCGGTAGTTTTTCCAGCCGACGTGTTCGAACATGCCGATCGAATACACCGCGTCGAATTGCTCGTGGAGGTCGCGGTAGTCCTGCAGACGAATCTCGATCGGCAGTCCCTTGCATAAATTGCGCGCAAATTGCGCCTGCTGTTCCGAGACGGTGACGCCGACACCCGATACCCCGTATTTTTCGGCGGCGTATTTCAGCGCGTCGCCCCAACCACAGCCGATGTCGAGCACCTTCATTCCAGGTTTCAGCTTCAGCTTGCGGAAGGCCAGGTCGAGCTTGGCTTCCTCGGCGTCATCGAGGTTCGTCGCGTCTTTCCAGTAGCCGCAGGAATAGACCAGCCGCTTGCCCAGCATCTTCGCGAACAGGTCGTTGCCGATGTCGTAGTGTGCCTTGCCGATCTTGAATGCCTTGCGGCCGCGTTGCATGTTGATGAAGCGCGCCTTGAGGTGCGCGCGCAGCGCGTCGAAATCACGCAGGTGTTCGTCGAGGTGGGCGCCGAGCACGTGGTAGAAAAACTGATCGAGCGAATCGACGTCCCACCAGCCGTCCATGTAGGCCTCGCCGAGGCCCAGCGAGCCGTGCGCAAACACGCGCGCGAACACGCGATCGTCATGCACCTTGAGGTCCCAGGGTCGGCCCCCGTCGATGCGGACGTCGGCATGCTCCAGCAGTTTTTGTGCCTTCTCGCGCAGTGCACGGTCGTGACGCGTCGTCGGCTGGGCGGGTTCGGTAGTCATGGACAAGTCGTTCATCACGCGCTCCTGTGTGGGGTTCTCAGGCTCCAAAGCAGCGGACACGCGGCAAACTGCAGCACTAACGCCGCGATCACCGTGTAAAGCGGTTTCACATCGTACAACACACCGAGCAGGATGCTGCCCAGGCACCATGCCGTGCCGTACACCGCGTTGAACGCGCCTATCACCGTGGCGCGCTTGCCGCGAGGAACGCGCTCGGCAACGGCCGCGCGGAACAGCGAGTCATGCGCGCCGACACCGATGCCCCACAGTGCCATGCCGGCGACCGCGGCCCAGATGCCGCCGAGAAATACCAGCGGGGCGTACATAGCGGGTACGACGGTGGCCCAAAGCAGCACCGACAGCCCGCGCTTATCGAATGCCCTGCCGAGCATCAGCGCGGTGAGTCCACCTGCAAGGCCAGAGAGGGCGTACAGGATCGGCACCACGGCATTCGCCACGACGTGCTCCTCGGCCAAATGAAACGAAATCAGCGCGAAGTCGGAATATCCGGCGGCAATCAAGGCCGTCGCGACGAGGAATATTTTCAGATCGCGCAGGGCGCCCGCATCGGCTTCCTGCGGCACTGGGGTCGCATCGAGATCCTGCGGATGCGGGAAGCGCATCCGCGCAACCGCCAGCATCGCCAGCGCGCCCAGTGCGGGTAGCAGCAGCCAGGCAAAGGCATGCCGGTAACCGCCGTGAAGGAAAAGCACCAGCGCCGCGATTAGCGGGCCCAGCACCGCGCCCGTCGAATCGAGCGCTTCGTGCAGGCCGAATGCCCAGCCGGCGCCCCCGGCGTCTCTGGATGCGAAACTGATCATCGCGTCGCGCGCAGGCGTACGCAGCGCCCGGCCAGCACGTTCCAGAATTACCAGACCCGCTGCGACCGGCCAGTTGCCGGCCAGTGCCAGTGCCGGCACCGCGAGCAGGTTGATCACGTAGCCGCAGATCGCGATTGCCCAGTAACGCCCGGTCCTGTCGGCTATCGCGCCGGTAAAAACGCGTAGCCCATAGCCGAGCAGTTCACCGCCGCCCGCGACCACCCCGATGACCGCGCCGGTTGCGCCCATCGTGCCGAGGAACGGCCCCCAGATTGAACGCGAACCTTCGTAGGTCGTGTCGGCAAACAGGCTGACGGCCCCGATCAGCGCAATAAATACCAGTGCGCGGCGCGCGGCACGGGAGTTTCCGGTCGCGGCGCGAGGCGCTGTGTCTTCAAATTCACTCATGCGCGGGATTGGCGTCGGGCAGCGTATTCACGCCACAGTATCGGCGTCGGCCTGCAGGCCAGCAATCTTTGCGAGCAACGCATTGATCTGTTGACGCCGTGCGGTGGCCACTTGCTGGCCTCCGGATTGCAATTTGCGGCCCTTGTCGAGCGCGCTTTCGATGGCCTCGATGGTGACCTCGATCCGACCCAGCATTTCGCTTCGGGTCTCCCGCATCGCACGGAGGGCGCGTTGTTCGAAATCGTGCCGCAGCCGCCCCGATTGCATTTCCACCAGTTCCGCGACGCGCCGCTTGGCGCGCCGCAGGATCAGAGGCCGGGCGAACGGCCCCGGCAGCAGTCGCGTCATTGCGCTGCCCAGCAGCAACAGGGTGGGAGGTTCCTGCCAGAACTTGTAATAGAAG
>JBOHYR010000091.1:0-7544 GCA_050737995.1 Rhodanobacteraceae bacterium | reverse complement strand
GCACGTAATGCACGTGCAACACACCGGGCGCAACCATCTGTATCGAGGTCGTTGCGTCTTCTTGTGCAAGCGCGAAGCCTTGCCCACCGACGCTGCGCAGCTCCGGTGTGACGGATGCTTGGGCGGTCACGGCGAAGCCGGCCAGCAACAAAACCATGAGTACGCGCATCCGTATGTTTGCCGTCATCGATGTCTGTCCTTCTCCGTGAAGCAAGACGTGAAACTTTTGCTCGTCATCCCGGACGCCGCGTAACGGCGATCCGGAACCCAGCGACTGTGCCGCCGAAAGCAAAGTCACTGGGTTCCGGGTTCCGCCCGCAAACAGCGCGGGCGGTCCCGGAATGACGACAAAGCAAGAAGCACCCGAATGCCGCAAATGCGTCCTGATTGACTGTTCATTGCAGGATCGCGCTGCCGTAGGGCGGCAATTGCAGACGGCCGTTCGCGATCGCGGTATCCGCGCGGCTGTGCCGCAGCAGAGTATGGAAACGCCGCCCCTTCAAGCTCACCGATTGCGCGCGGCCCGACAGGTTGTGCACAACCAACACGTCGCCGTGCGTATCGTCCAGTTCCCACGCCGCGACCTGCAGATTGTCGTCACGCCAGTTACGCGCCACACCGTTGCGCAACGCGGGAATATCGCGCCGCCAGCCGATCAGCATCCGGTACCAATGCAACAACGAGCCCGGATCGGCCTTTTCCGCTTCGACCGAAACAGCCGGGCCATCGCCCGCGCTCCAGCCTTCCCAAGTCGGTTCGCCCGGCCCCTTGCCGGCGCTGTACCAGCGCATCGGTTCGCGCAGGTGAGGATCGGGTTTCTCACCGCGCATGCCCAACTCCTCGCCGTAATAGATGAAGGGATGACCAGGCAACGTGAGCAGCATCGCAGCGGCGACCCGCATGTGCTCCGGGTTGCCGTCGAGCTGGCTCATCACGCGCTCCGTGTCGTGGTTGGACAGCAGCGGCGCGTCGTCGAAGCGTCCGTGCGCGGCCATGCGGTAGGCGGCATCGCGTCGTGCGATCGTTGCACCGATATCGCGATCGCGTTCCTGTTTCGCGCTCTGGACCAACCGGGCGGCCAACGGAAAATCGAACACAGCGTCCAGCGCGCCCATCCAAGGCGCGAGCTGACCCGGACCCCGCGGCCATACCTCGCCCACCAGCCAAGCTTGCGGATCCACCACGTCGATACCGTGATGGAATTCCGTCCACCACGCAAGGTTCTCTCTGACTGCAACCGGACTGCCGGCGTCGGTCTCGAAGTTGCCGTAAATGCGTTGCGCCGCGTCGAGGCGAAACCCGTCCACGCCTTTCTTCAACCAGAACTTCCCGACCTCTATCATCTCCTTGCGCACGGCCGGATCGTCGTAATTCAAATCCGGCATCTCGCCCGCGAACACGCCGAGATAATATTGTTTTGAATCAGACTGCCCGTCCGGGGCGAGATGCCAGGCAAAACCGCCGGTCGCGCTGATTGCCTTGAGGTCTGTAACGGGCGTGGCCCACGTGTACCAGTCGTGGTAGCGGCTGCGCGGATCCTGCGCGGCCTTGAACCAGGGCGACTGATTGCTGGTGTGGTTGATCACCAGATCCATGATCACCTTGATGCCGCGCTCGTGGGCTTCGCGCAGCAGCCGCTCGAAATCGACCATCGTTCCGTACTGCGGGTTGATCGCGTAGTAGTCGGTGATGTCGTAACCATGGTAACTGGGCGAGGGGTTGATCGGCATCAGCCAGATGCCGCTGACACCCAGCGCTTGCAGGTAATCCAGCTTGGCGGTGATGCCGTTGAGGTCGCCGATGCCGTCGCCGTTGGTGTCGTACCAACTGCGCACGAAGATTTCGTAATGCACACCGGACGGCGCCTTGCCGGCGGCATTCGCGACCGCGGACGCCGGCATGGAGGTTGCGCCTGCCGCCAGTCCAGAAAGCGCTATCAGCAACGAGCCGAGGCAACACGCGCACCGCATCACGCCACACCCCGCGTTGACGCTTGCGCCTCCGACGCCGGGGCAGCACTCTCCATTTGTCCGGACGCATGTTCGTTCATGCCGGAAGCGTACATCCTGGCGCCCGCGATGGCTCTTCCGGCCGCGACCCCGTACGGTCTGCGACGACACGGCCACAATTCAACGCAGCCGTGTCGCTCGCCATCCTTCAAAAGAACTTGTACGAGACGCCGACGTCGAAGAGCCGCCCGTACTCTTCCCAGATCAGTACCTGCCGCGGATCGTTGTTCTGATACGTCGAGAAGATCTTGTTCGACAGGTTCGAGCCCTGCGCTATCAGGGTCAGGCCCTTGAAACGACCGCTTTCGAACGTGTAGCTGACCTGCGCGTCGTAGGTGCTTCCACCGTTCAGGGTTTGCAGGATGCGCGAGGCGCTGATGCCCGACACCTCGCCCAGGAAGCTCGAGCGGTAATTGTCGCTGACGCGAGCCTCGAAGCCGTCGTGCTGGTAATACAGCGTGGCACCGGCGACCCACTTGGACAGGCCCGGCACTGTGATCGGCGACGGATTGCTTCCATACACCAGCGAGCTCTTGGTGCGGTCCACGTCGAGGATCGTGCCGAAGCCGTCGAGTACCGGTGTGACCAGGCCGAACGGCAGATTCAGGGTCGCCTGGGCGCCCTTCACATAACCGTGACCGTCGTTGGTCGGACCGGACACGATGCCGTATGGAGTGCCCAACTGCTGCTGCTGCGCCGCCGTCAGGTAGGACGGAATGAATGCGCTGAAGTCATACAGGTAAGCCGCGTTCGGATCGATGTAGTCATACAGGTCCAGGAAGTAAGCCGACAGCGCGAAGTAGCCACCGCCACCCAGGCACAACTGCGAATTCTTGGCATCGCCGGACTGGCATTGATAGCCGGAACCGCCGGAGAGATAGTGCTCGTAACTGACGTTGTAGTTGTCGCTCATGGTGGGCAACAACTCGGCGTTGCCGCCTGACGCGCTGAAGTAGGACGTGTTGGGATTCGTGGACGCCAGTTGCGTGATGTTGCCGGTCACGGCCTGCCCCGCGTTCATCTGGTCCATGCGTGGCTGGGCCATGGTGCGTGCAGCGCTGAGGCGCAGATCGTCGTTCTGCGTGAAGCCGAAGATCAGGTTCATGCTCGGCAGATAGCGGGTGTAATCGGTGCCCCCGCTCACGGGAATCAGCTGGGTATGACCGCCGGTGAGCGCACTGCCCGGCGCCACGCGCTGACCGTCTGAAGTCTGGTTGGTCTGGTCGATCTGCAGACCGAAATTGCCGCGCAGCGATACCGAGCCCAGTTGCGTGTCGAGATTGAACTGCAGGTACGGATTGAGATCGTCTTCATGCACGCTCCAGTTCGGCGGGAACGACAAAGACGACTCGAAAGTCGGCACCTCGGCAAGCGTGCCGTTGTCGATCAGGGTGAACGGGTTGTAGCAAAGTTCGTTGCCCATGCCCATCCACGCCAGCGGATCGCACGTGCTGCCCGAGAATGGAGCCGACAGGACCGGGGTGTTGGTGGCAGAAAAGAACCCGCCGCCCAAGGTCAGGAAGTACTGATCGATGTTGTAGGTCTTGTTGCGGGTGGTCTTGGACAGGCCAAAGTCCATGCTGGAGAACGGGCCGCTCAGGAAGTCACGCTCGACGTTGAAGCGCAGGTTGTAGAGGTAGTCGACCGTGCGGGGCGCGTTGATGAAGCCGGCCTGCACCACGTTGTTGCCGGCGCCCCATGCTTGCGGATCGGTCAGGACCACGCCATTGGTGTAATCGAGCGAGGGAGTGGCATACAGCATGCCGTTCGGGAGTTCCTGGAAGCCGAACGAACTCGCGGCGCCGTACGAAGGTGTTCCGCAGTTGACGCTGCTCGTGCAGTAGTACCCGGTGCCGGAATAGCTTTCCAGGTTCACGTCCTTGCGGGTGGCGCGCGAATAGTTGGCATCGAAGTCGGCCGACCAGTCGTCGCTCAAATTGAACTTGTTGTCCCAGTTGAAGTTGTAGACCTTGGCATGGGTACTGTTGAAATCGTTGCGGATCACCGGATCGATATTTTCGTAAGTGCCGCTCTCGACGAAGCCGTTGCTGACCGTGCCAGGCACCAGGGTAGGCGGCGGCGATACGGCGCCATTGCCCCACAGAAAAGGCAGTTCCATACCCTTGGCCTGTTGGGTTTCCCAAAAGTTGTCGTAGGTCATGTCCACCGTGCCGGTGTAGAACTTGCTCGGCCGCCATTGCACGGTGGCCAGCACACCATTGCGTTTCATGGAGTCGCTGATGCCATAGTTCTTGGAGCCGCCCACTACCAGATCGCCATTGGCGTCATCGAGATAACCCCATGGCGCCTGGTGCTCGATTTGCGAAGGGTTGTTCTCGGCGTCGAAGCCCAGGGTGACACCGAGGGTGTGGTCGGCAAACTGGTCCACCCATACGCCGTTGACGTTGTAACCCTTGTTGCTGACGCCCGGGCCCTCGGCAAGCTGCGATGAGCTGTCCCAGATGTAGTGGACGTTGACCGCAGCTTCGGGGTTGGGCTTGTCCAGCGGGCGGATGGTGTGCATGTCGACCGTGCCGGCGAGGCCCTGGCCGAGCAGGTCGGCTTCCGGGCTCAGGTGCACGACCACATTGTCGAACCAGCTCGCCGGATACTGGTCGAACTGCACATCGCGGTTGTTGGACGTACTGACCTGCTCTCCGCCGTTGATCAGCGCAGTGGAGAAGTCGGGACCCAGTCCGTGAATCGACAAAACCTGCGGGCGGCCGTCCACGGTCTGTACCGCCAGGCCCGGCAGGCGGCCCAGCGCATCCGCGATGCTGACCCCCGGCAACTTGCCGATCTGCTCGGCCGATACCGCCTCCACGATGGTGCTGGCGTTGCGCTTGAGCGCGGTTGAGTTCTCGATACTGCTGACGAAACCGTTGACCTGCACAGCCTGCAATTGAGTGGATTGCTTCTTGCGGGCTTCCTTCTTGGTGATCTTTTTGCTGGCCTGCTTGGTGCCACTGCTGGTGGCGGGCTGGCTGCCGGTCTGCGGCTGATTCTGGTCCTGTGCGCCAGTTGCCGTCGCACTGGCCGCGAAAGCGACGTTGCCGCAGGCGGCCAGGCCAATGCCTGCGGAAAGCAGCGCCAGCGCCATCACATTGCGTTTCGGTTGCATATTCTCGTTTCCCCGGAAAGTAACCAGTATTGTGTGTATGCGCGGATGCCGGCATGGCCACCACGCGTGCTGACTCGCGCCATGAGCGCAGTCGGGTCCGATGGTAGGGGCCTGATTCCCGCGCGAACGTCGGCTGCATACGTATTCATGTCGCACCGGCCGCGTTGTTATTGCAATGCAACACGAAGTCCGCGATGACGCTCGCGTCGTGGGCGTGACAAACGCCGACAAGACGTACGAACGTTTGCAAGCAAGCCCGACGGCTTTGTGGATACACATTGTCCCCCCATGCGCGGGGACGGCATAACGCACGTGCAACATCCATGAATACGTATGCACACCCATGCGGGATCGCCGGGCCCCGACGTTAAGCTGGACGCCGTCCAAGCCGCGCGGCAAGAAAATGCTGCGCTGCGCATGTCATGGGGTTTGTCGATGGCCGATGTTCGCTGGTGGCGAGGCGCCGTCATCTACCAGATCTACCCGCGCAGCTTCCTCGACACCAACGGCGACGGCGTGGGCGATCTGCCGGGCATCATCGAGCAGCTTGATTACGTGGCCAGCCTCGGGGTGGACGCGATCTGGGTCGCGCCGTTCTTCAAATCCCCGATGGCCGACTTCGGCTACGACATCGCCGATTACCGCGCGGTCGATCCGCTGTTCGGCACGCTCGACGACTTCGATCACTTGGTGCGCAAGGCGCACGCGCTGGGCCTGAAAGTGATGATCGACCAGGTGCCCAGCCACACCTCGCTCGAGCACGCATGGTTTCGCGAAAGCCGCGAAAGTCGCGGCAACCCGAGAGCGGATTGGTACGTATGGGCCGACCCGCGCGAGGACGGCACCGCGCCCAACAACTGGCTGTCGATTTTCGGCGGCCCCGCGTGGCAGTGGGAACCGCGCCGCCAGCAGTATTACCTGCACAACTTCCTCGCCGAACAGCCGGACCTCAACTTCCACAATCCCGAAGTGCGCGCGGCGGTGCTGGACGCTATGACATTCTGGCTCGACCGCGGCGTTGACGGCCTGCGGCTTGACGCGATCAACTTCTGCTACCACGACCGTACGCTGCGCAACAACCCGCCCAAGCCCCTGAGCAAGCGTACCGGTCGCGGCTTCAGCCCGGACAATCCGTACGCCCATCAATACCACATCTACAACAACACCCAACCGGAGAACCTGACCTTCCTGGAGGAACTGCGCGCCCTGCTCGACCGCTACCCCGGCGCCGCCGCGCTGGGCGAGATTTCCTCGGAGGATTCGCTCGCGACGATCGCCGAGTACACCCGTGATCGGCGCTTGCACATGGGCTACAGCTTCGAACTGCTCGCAGACGATTTCAGCGCCGCTTACATCCGCGACACCGTGCGCAGGCTCGAAGCGAAGATGGAAGGAGGCTGGCCGTGCTGGGCGATTTCCAACCATGACGTGGAACGCGTGTTGTCGCGATGGGGTGGCGGCCGGCCGGCGGCGGCGCTGGCCAATCTGCTGACCGCGATGTTGTGCTCGCTGCGCGGCGCGGTCTGCGTGTACCAGGGCGAGGAACTTGGCCTGACCGAGGCCGAGGTGCCCTACGAGGCGTTGCGGGATCCCTACGGCATCGCGTTCTGGCCGCAGTTCAAGGGCCGCGACGGCTGCCGTACGCCGATGCCATGGAGCGCCAATGATCACGCCGGTTTCACCACCGGCAACCCCTGGCTGCCGGTGCCGAAGGAACATCTCGCGCTTGCGGTGACCCGCCAGGAAATGGACCCGGCTTCGACCCTGCACGGGTTTCGCACCTTCATGCGCTGGCGGCAAGCCCATCCGGCTTTGCGCACAGGCGGGATCCGTTTCCTGCATACTCCGGAACCGGTCCTCGCCTTCACCCGTCATACCGATGAAGAGGTACTGCTGGTGGCTTTCAATCTCTCCGCTGAGGCAGCGGAACTGACACTGCCATTGACCGGTACCGCGCAGACGTTGCGTGGACATGGTTTGCGCGAGGGCATGCTCGACGGTGATCGCCTGCAGCTGCCAAGCTACGGCGCAGTTTTCGCGCTGCTCGAAAATGCCGATCGGTCGCAGCACGTTTTCAACGCAACAAACACGGGAGCCGCGCCTTGAATACGTCCACGAGCTTGCCTGACAACCAGCACGGACGCGCCAACCTGCGCGTGATCCTGATCGCCGCCGCCGCCGCGCTCGGAGGCTTTCTTTTCGGATTCGATACCGCCGTGATCAACGGCGCGGTGGACGCGTTGCGCCATGCATTCGGCCTGAGCGCGGCATTGACCGGCTTCGCCGTATCCATCGCCCTACTCGGTTCGGCGCTGGGTGCCTGGTATGCGGGACGGCTGGCGGACCGCTACGGGCGCGTGCGTACGATGCAGGTCGCGGCCGTGCTGCTGGCCGCGGGCGCCGTCGGCGCGGGC
>JBOHYR010000090.1:0-2575 GCA_050737995.1 Rhodanobacteraceae bacterium | reverse complement strand
GCGCATCTTAGCGCCGGCGCGTCCGACGTTTCAGGCATCGCACCGCAATCCTGTCTGTTCTACTTGCCGGCTGCGTCGACCGCCGCCTGCAGCTTCTGTTCGCCGGATTGCGCTTCCTGCGCCAGTTGCTGGTACACGGCATATTGCGCTGGCGTTGGTTTGGCATAAGCCAAGCCGATATCCGATTGCAGGTAAGCCAGCAGGCCGTGCAGCTGCGGCGGCGCCCGCAGGTCGCCTTCGCTGGAATGGACGTCCATCTGAACCAGGTCGGCGATTTCACTGTTCAAATCGGCCAAGGCTTTCTGCTCCGCTGCCGTCGGCGACCCGTTATTGGCCAGCGCCGATTGCAGTCGATCGCGCACACCCATCGCCGTGTTCAGTTCCTTGTCGAGCTTGTCCAGCGTTTCGTGTATCTCGAGCTGCAAAGCAAGACTCGCCTGAAGATCATCCTGGCTGGCCATGATGCGCGGGTCGAGTGCAACCGTGAAAGTCTGGGCGCTCTTGTGGCCAGCGTAGTCAAATACCACGCGATAAGTGCCGGGTACCACTTGCGGCCCGGCCACGGAGGACGCCAGGCCACCCGCCGCTTCCGGTGGATAGTACCCCTTCACCTTGGCTGCATCCGAATAACGCAGGTCCCACTGGAAGCGGTTCATGCCCGGCTCGATCGCGGTGAGTTTCTTCAGCGCCAAGGCCTCCTTTTGCTGTGGCGTCATCCGGCTGGTGTCGGGCTTCTTTTTCGATTTCGCCTTCAGGTGCAGCGTGAAGCTGCGGATCGTTGCACCCTGCGCATTTTCGAACGCGAGTGTGACTGGCGTCTTGCCGTCATAAGCCTTGGGCACGTGGAAAAACACGGTCGCGCCGAACGGCGGGTTCTTGCCTGAGCCCTTGGCGTCGCGCGGATCATCCGGCTTGCCATAGGCTTGGGTCAGCCAGGCCTGCTGGGGCGAGAACAAGGCCGGTGCGTCGGCCGCGACGCTTTGGTTTCCCGTGAGTTGTTCGAGGAATGCCAGATTATCCATCACCCAGAACGCGCGGCCGTGGGTGGCGATGGCAACCGCACCTTCGCGCGCATTGATGGCCACGCCGCGCACTTGGACATGTGGCAGGTTCAACTTCAACGGCTGCCAGTTGGCGCCACGATCCAGACTGACGTAGACGGTGTTCTTGGTGCCGACGAAAAGCAGATTTGCATCGTTCGGATCCTGCGTCACGTCGAATACATACTGGTCGTCCGGCAGTCCGTCGGTGATCATCGTCCAATGTTTGCCGTAATCGGTGGTCTTGAAAACATAAGGCTTGAAGTCGTCCCACATGTAGCGGCTTGCAGTCAGGTATGCAGTGCCCTTGTCGATATGCGAAGGCTCGATCGAGCTGATGTCCGACCACTCGGGCAGCGCCTGCGGCCGTACCGCCTGCCAATTCGAGCCACCGTCGGTCGTGACGTGCACCAGTCCATCGCTGGAACCAGCCCAGATCACGTTGCCATCCAGCGGCGAGACCGCCAGCGCCGAAATGTTGGGATAAATCTCCGCGCCGGACGCATCGACCTCGATGGGGCCACCCGTGGGGCCTTCGGTGGCAGGATCGTTGCGGGTGAGGTCGGGGCTGATCGTCTTCCAGGTCTGCCCGTAGTCGTCGCTCGTCATCACGAATTGCGAGCCGACCAGAAGCTGCTTCGGGTTGGCCGGCGAGAACAGGATGGGATGCGTCCAGGCGAAGCGGTATTTAAGCGCATTCGAGGGCCGGCTTTCCGTGTAATTGGGCCACGGGCTGACACTCTGGAACTGTTCGTTCGCCAGGTCGTATTTGAGGAAAATGCTGTAGTACCCGCTACCGTAGGTGATATTGGGGTTGCCGGGCTGCGGCACCACGACCGTGGCCTCACCATACGCAACGGATTTCCATTCCGACAGCGGAATCATGTCCTGAGCCGTGGCGCTCGGGCCTTCGAACGAACCTTCGTCCTGCTGCGCGCCGTAAAGATGGAACGGGAACTGGTCGTCGAGATTGACGTGATAGAACTGCCCGGTCGGCTGGTTGTGCACGCTGCTCCAGGTCTTGCCGCGATCCACGGAAACAGTCGCGCCGCCGTCGTTGCCTTCCAGCAGAATGCTGGTGTTCTCCGGGTTGACCCACACGATGTGGTTGTCGCCGTGCGGAGTGTGCAGCTTCTTGAAGGTCTTGCCGCCGTCATGCGATACGAACAGCGCATCGACCTGCGCCATGTAGACCGTGTCCGGATCCTTGGGATCGACGGTGATCGCCATGTAGTAGAACGCGCGCTGACGCAGTTTCCATTCCTTGTTGACGCGATTGAAAGTATTACCCCCATCGGTGGACTTGAACACCCCGCCACCCTTGGCCTGGATCGTGACATACACGACCTCGGGGTTGCTCGGCGCGACAGCCACGCCGATCTTGCCGAGCAAGCCCGACGGCAAGCCTGCGTGGTGCGAGATGTTGGTCCAGTGCGCGCCACCATCGGTGGTCTTGTACAGGCCGCTGCCGGGTCCGCCACTTGAGAGTTTCCAGGGCGTGCGATAGGCCTGCCACGCCGCGGCATACAGCACCT
>JBOHYR010000089.1:0-15548 GCA_050737995.1 Rhodanobacteraceae bacterium | reverse complement strand
GGGTCGGTTGCGAGCGTTGCTCGGCAGTCGCTCGTGGTGCACTGGCGCGACTCGGGCTTTCACATGCGTGTTCGAAAGTGGTAGACAACGGGCGGACTTGCACTGTTGATCAACGGCCTGGGCGGGCGAACACACTGTGCCCTGTGGTCTGCCGGGCGCCGTTACCATCGCACCGGGAACCGTAAACGCGAGGGCGCATGGCGATTGATCTGGGCGTAGTGCTCACGGCGCTACTGGTGATAGGTTTTCTGGCCCAGTGGCTGGCCTGGCGGATGCGTCTGCCGGCGATCCTGTTCCTGCTTCTGATCGGTATTGTGCTGGGCCCGGCGACCGGGTTGTTCAATCCAGACAAGGTGCTCGGCGAGTTCATGTTTCCGGCGGTATCGCTGGCCGTTGCGCTGATCCTGTTCGAAGGCAGCATGACCCTGCGCTTTTCCGAATTGCGCGGGATCGGGCGCGCCGTGCACGGGTTGGTCAGTTACGGCGCGGTGCTGGCATTGTTGTTGCTGGCCGCGGCTGCGCACTGGATTGCAGGCGTGCGCTGGGAAATCGCGTTCCTGTTCGGCGCGTTGACTTGCGTGACCGGGCCTACGGTGATCACGCCGATGCTGCGCACGCTGCGGCCCACCTCGCGCATCGCCAGCGCCCTGCGTTGGGAAGGCATCGTCCTCGATCCCCTCGGAGCGTTGTTCGCTGTACTGGTATTCGAGGCGATCGTTTCCCATCAGCAGGGGCATTCAATCGCGGTGTTCGCGGCGACCATCGGCATCGGCGCCGGGATCGGTCTGGCCCTCGCCGCGGCGCTGGGATTCCTGCTGTATCGACAGATGATCCCGGAGTACCTGCAGGCGTATGGGACGCTGATCGCCGTGCTGGGGGCATTCACCCTTTCCAACAAGCTCGCGCACGAATCGGGGCTGGTGGCGGTGACCATCATGGGGATCACCCTTGGAAACCTGCGCCGGATTCACATCGACGACATCATGGATTTCAAGGAACACCTGTCCACGTTGCTGGTTTCGATGCTGTTCGTGATTCTCGCGGCGAGGCTGCAGTGGCCTTTGCCACGCGGCATGCTGATGGCGGGTATTTTGGTGTTCGTGGTGGCGCAGTTCCTGATCAGGCCGCTGTCGGTGCTGGTCGCCACGCTCGGCAGCAGCATGACCTGGCGCGAGCGTGCGCTGGTCGGGTACGTATCGCCGCGCGGCATCGTTGCGGCGTCGGTGTCCTCGCTGTTTGCGTTGCGCCTCGGCGAGCTGGGTGTCTCCGGTGTTGACGCGCTGGTGCCGCTGGTTTTTATCCTGATCATCGCCACCGTCGTGTTGCAGAGCGCCACCGCGCGCCCGCTCGCGCGCTGGCTGAAAGTCGCCGCGCCGGACCCGAACGGCGTCCTGATCTACGGTTCCGACGAAGTTGCACGTGGCGTCGGCAAGGCGCTGGCTGAACAGAAGTTCCAGGTGCTGTTGGTCGACGACGACTGGGGCGGTATCAGTGCCGCGCGCATGGCTGGCCTGCCGACGTTCTACGGCAATCCCACCTCGCAGCACGCCGCGCTGCACCTGGATCTGACCGGCATCGGGCGGCTGCTGGCGATGTCCGTGCGCCGCGAGATGAATTCGTTGGCGTGCATGCACTATCGCGAGGAGTTCGGTCGCGAGCGCGTATACCGATTGCGTGTGCTGGCGCCAGAAGAAAGCGGCAACCGCGAGGCATTCGCAGGGAGCCTGCGCGCCAAGGCCCTGTTCAGCGACGACATGACGCATACGCGTTTTGGCGAGTTGCTCGCTGCCGGCTGGCGGATCAAGTCCAACGCGCTGAACGACACCTTCGACTGGCCCGCGTTCGTCGCCCAGCATGGCGCGGATACCGTGCTGCTGTTCGGGATCGAGCCCAACGGCAAATTGCGCGTCGCCAGCAATCGTCGCAAGACCGAACCCCGTATGGGCTGGACCGTGATCGCGATCGTCCCACCGGCTGCCGAAGGCACGACCACGGCTGCCGCGGTGGCCTGAGAAGGCTGACTGTGGTGGTTCTGCCGTTATGCTGGGCCAATGTTGTATCTCGCCTCGCAATCGCCGCGCCGGCATCAATTGCTGAAACAACTAGGCGTCTCCTTCAAGGTCGTGGATGTGGAAGTGCCGGAAGCGCGCGATCCGAGTGAATCGCCAAGCGTGTACGTTGAACGCGTGGCAGCGGCAAAGGCTCGCTCGGGACTTGCCGCAGTGGCTGCGCGCGACCCCGGCGCCGTGGTGCTGGGTGCCGACACCGAGGTCGTCGTGGACGATCGGGTATTCGGAAAACCTGCCGATGCCAGCGCCGCCTCGGCGATGCTGAGGGATCTGTCGGGACGCACGCACACGGTCATTTCCATCGTGTGCTGCGCCAGCGCAATGGGCGAAAACCTTGCGGTGTGCGAATCGTCCGTAACGTTGGCTGTGCTGGAAGATGCAGCCATCCTTGATTATGTCGCCACAGGAGAACCCTTTGGAAAGGCGGGCGGTTATGCCATCCAGGGCAGGGCCGCGGTCTTCATCCAAAACCTGTCCGGAAGCTATTCGGGGGTGATGGGATTGCCGCTGTTCGAGACCGCCCGATTGCTGCGCGGCGCTGGCCTCGAACCGTGATGCAGGCTGAATTGGCGCGCGGGCTGCATCGACAGTCATGGCCGTGGCCGGATATAACGGCAGTCCCCATCTCGCCCCACGGGCCGGCCGGCGCATGACCGAGGAAATCCTGATCAACGTCACGCCCCACGAGGCACGGGTCGGTGTGGTCGAGAACGGCATGTTGCAGGAGGTGCACGTCGAACGCAGCGGGCACCGTGGCTACGTCGGCAACATCTATTGCGGGCGCGTGCGACGGGTGATGCCCGGGATGCAGGCCGCGTTCGTCGATGTCGGGCTGGAGCGCAGCGCGTTCCTGCATGCGGCCGATACGGCACATCCCAATCTGGCTACCGATCCGATCGACGGGGGCACCCCGCAATCTCCGGTGCCGCAGATTACCGAACTGGTCCACGAAGGCCAACGCGTGATCGTGCAAGTCATCAAGGATCCGATCGGCAGCAAGGGCGCACGGCTCTCCGCGTATCTTTCCATTCCGTCGCGCTATCTGGTGTTGCTCCCGGACAGTGCAACGTTGGGTGTTTCGGTTCGTATCGAAGACGAGGCGGAACGTGAGCGCTTGCGAAATATTCTCTCCGGGCTGGCAGATGGCGGCGGCTTCGGGTTGATTGCGCGCACCAATGCGGAAGGCTTGGAAGGGGAGGTGCTGGCCGAGGATGTCGCTTATCTCCGCAAGGTATGGCAATCGATCAGCGAATTCATCGCACATGCGCAACCAGGTGAGCGGGTATACGAGGAACCGCCACTACCGCTGCGGGTGCTGCGCGACCTCATGCACGATGACATTGAGAAGGTACGCGTGGATTCGCGCGAAACCTTCGAGCGGACGCTGGTGTTCGCACGGCATTTCATGCCTGATCTGGCCTGCCGCTTGGAGCATTATCCCGGCGAACGCCCGATTTTCGACCTGTACGGCGCCGAGGATGAAATCCAGAAAGCGTTGCGCAAGGAAGTGCCGCTGAAGTCCGGTGGCTATCTGGTGATCGACCAGACCGAGGCAATGGCCACCATCGACGTCAATACGGGTGCGTACCTGGGTTCACGCAATCTGGAAGAAACGGCATTTCGCACCAACCTCGAAGCAGCGCAGGCGGCCGCTAGGCAGCTTCGGCTGCGTAACCTCGGCGGGATCATCATCATCGATTTCATCGACATGCACGACGACGAGCACAAGCGCCAGGTCCTGCGCACGCTCGAGAAAGCGCTGGCGCGCGATCACGCCAGGACTACCGTGTACGAAATGAGCCCGCTCGGATTGGTCGAGATGACTCGCAAGCGCACCACCGAAAGCCTGGCGCGGCAACTATGCGAGCCGTGTCCCGCATGCAGCGGGCGCGGCATCGTCAAGACCACCGAAACCGTCGGTTACGAGATATTCCGCGAGATCACGCGCGCGGTGCGTCAGTTCGACGCCGAGAAACTGCTGGTTCTGGCGGCGCCGACCGTTGTCGCGCGCATGCTGGAAGAGGAATCTGCCGCGGTCGCCGAACTCGAAGCGTTCATCGGCAAGTCGATCCGTTTCCAGCCCGAAGATCAGTATGGGCAGGAGCAGTTCGATGTCGTGTTGTTGTAAGCACCTGTCACGAGACCGCGAGGGCGTCGCATGAACGCATGGCACCATCGCCTGCGTCGCGTGCGTTTCGCCGTCACCGCATTGGTAGCCGTGTTGTTGATCGCGTTGGCCGTGGCGATGGGGGCCGTGCAACTGTTGTTGCCGCTGTCGACACACTATCCGGATTTTGTTGCCAGGCAGTTGTCGGAACAGCTGCATCGCCCCGTGAAGTTCGCCGCGATCAGCAGCCAATGGGAACCATCCGGTCCGTTGTTGGCGGTGCGCGACCTTACCCTCGGATCTGCGCGGCAGGGTGGTGCCTCGATCACGTTGCCACATGCCGCGGTGAAGTTCGATTTCGGTGCATGGCTGCACCCCGCGCATCGCTGGATCACGCTGCGCCTCAACGACATGGAATTGCGACTTGAACACACTTCGTCCGGTTGGCAAGTGGATGGTTTCGGCAATGCAGCGAGCGAGTCGCACAGTTCGCTGCAGTCACTGCCGGTCGACCTGGACCTGCGCAACCTGCACGTGGACATCGTCGACAACGTCATGCACCATTCGTGGCAACTGTTCGCGCCGCGTTTGCGGGTGGTAAACGTCGGTGATGCCGTGCGTTTCGGCGGCAGTGTGCAACAGTTCAATACGGGTCAGGCGGTGAAGATAAGCGGTCGCATGGATGCGGCGACGCACGACTACGACCTGCACGTATCGACCAGCGACCTCGACCTTGCGGAAGCATCGCGGGGCGTTGACCTGCACGGTTACAGTGTGCGAAGTGGGCGCGGATACATCGAGCTGTGGGGTAGTTGGCGCGATGGCAAGTTGACTTCGGCGTCCGTGCGCTACGGTTTGCGCGCCCTGACCGCTTCTGGCCCGGGTGGACGCAGCCTCCACCTGCCTTCGTTGTCTGGCGTGTTCCAGGCCAGTCGCGCCAGCGGAGGTTGGGATCTGGCGTGGCGCGGGCCCGGCAAGCCGCGTGCGGATATCGACCAGGCCGGGGGCCTGGTCATGCAGTTGCGCGGGCACTCAGGCGCGTGGCGGGTTTCGGCGGCAGCGCGTGCAATCGATGTCGCGCCCTGGTTGTCGCTGCTGGCCATGGCGCCGCAGGCGCCGAAGGCGCTGGTTGGCTGGGTGACGAACGCGCAACCGCATGTCGAAGTCAAGACGGCGGCGCTGGTATGGAACGAGGGTGGAGCCTACAACGCCACGTTGCGGTTTTCCGATTTGCATGCGGCGGCATCGGGCAGGATACCCGGACTCGACCTTTCGGGAGGGATTCTTCGCGCCGACAACCGCGCGCTGTCGCTGGATTTGCCGCCACAGCCCGCGACGCTTGCAGTGACCGACGTATTCCGCAAGCCGTTCTCGTTCACCCGATTCGGGGGCACCCTGGTTGCGTGGCGTGAGGATGGCCAGTGGAACGTCGCCGCCGATGAGCTTCGCTTCGTCGATACGGACGGGTTGGCGGGGGGTGGTGAGGCACGCTTGGTATGGCGTGGAGGCGGTCACGCCCCGTTTCTTTCCGCGTCCGCGGTACTTGATCACGCGAAGGTGCCGGATACCAAGCGGTTCCTGCCTTATCGCAAGATGCCGCACACGCTGGTCGACTGGTTGGATCACGCGCTTGTCGCGGGAGACGTGACCTCCGGACGCGTGTTGATACGCGGCAATCTCGACGACTGGCCGTTCCTTGACAACCAGGGCCGGTTTGAAGCGACGGGCGCCGTCAAGAACGCCACGTTCGACTTCTCCGACAAGTGGCCGCGCGCAACCGGGGTCGATGCAGAGGCGGATTTCATCGACAACCACATGGGCATCGTGGCGACCCACGTGAAAGTGCAGGGAGTCACCGCAACACATGCGGTGGCGACGATTCCCGATCTCGGCCATGGCATGCTGAACCTCGACATCCAGGGCAATGGTGGCGGCGCGCAGTTGCTGGACTTCGTGCGGCACAGCCCGGTCGGAGCCGACGCCGTGGGCGCGCTGCAGGGCATCACGATCAGCGGCACGGCCAAGTTCGGCATCAAACTATCGATCCCGCTCGACCACGCCGGAAACTTTACCCTCGACGGCAAGGTGGACCTGGCCCATGCCGATGTAACGGCGGACAAGTGGAAAGTGGCGCTCCAGGATCTCGGTGGCCAGATGTTGATCAACGGCAAGGGGTTCCGGGCGCAGAACCTTGCCGGGATGTTTCGCGGCGCGCCCGCGACTTTGTCCATGGCGGTGGGAAGTGCCGTCAGCAATCCCTCCGACATCGTCGAAGCATCACTTGATACCAGCGTGTCGGCGCAGACGCTCGTGCAGGGCTATCCCGACCTTGCTGCGCTGGTTGCCCATGCCAGTGGCGCCGCGCCGTTCCATATTGGCGTAAGGGCGGTGCGCGGCACCGGCAGCGCCCCTGCCACCCCGATCCTCGATGTCCGATCAAACCTGGTGGGGCTCGCACTGGATTTCCCGGCGCCGCTGGACAAGCCGGCATCGGCATCGCTTCCATTGGACTTTTCCCTGCAGCTTCCACCGGACGGTGCGCCGCTCACGGTGTCGCTGGGTGATGTCCTGCAGGTGCGCGGGCGCTTGGCCGATCCTTCCCGCAACCAGCAGACCGCGCTTGCCATGAATTTTGGAGGCATGCTTCCGCAGAATTTGCCGGCGGAAGGCCTCGTGGTCGACGGGCACGCAAAACATCTGGACGTCAGTGGATGGATACAGCAGGGGTTGGGAGGCGGCCCGAATGCCGCGTTTCCGCAACTCGCCCACGCGAACGTCTCGACGGACGAGGCCGAAGTGTTCGGCACCGACCTCGGCGCGTTGCAGTTCAATTACGAGGCGGGTGCAGGCGAGGACACCATCAGCTTCGATGGCGCAGCGGTCAAAGGGGCGATGCAATTGCCGACCATCGCCTTGATGACGCGAGGCATCAAGGCACGCTTTGATTACCTGCATTGGCCAGAGCCGCCAGCGCCCAAGGAGTCCACGCCGCCGTCGCCGCCCCAACCGCCGGCGGTGACTTCGCCGATCGCACCGGCCGCGATTCCTCCGTTGCACGTGACGCTCGGCGACCTCCAGCTCGGCAAGATGCGTCTTGGCGCCACCACGTTCGAGAGCTTGCCGACCCTCACCGGCATGCACATTGCGAAATTCGATTCCAAGGGCACCGATTTTTCGATTCAGTCCACGGGCGACTGGAACGGCACAAAGGCGGACAGCCACTCGCATCTCGTCATAGACATCGCCTCGCACGATTTCGGCAAGACGCTGGACGCGTTCGGGTTCAGCGGACTGCTCGCAGGCGGCAAGAACTCGCATATCCACATCGACGGCACCTGGCCGGGCGCGCCTTCCTCGTTTTCGTTGGCGTGGATGACCGGAAAGCTCGATATCAAGGTGGGCGAAGGCCGCATTCTCGCCGTCAAGCCGGGGCTCGGACGTCTGCTGGGGCTGCTATCCCTGCGCGAATTGCCGAGTCGTTTGATGTTGCACTTCGGTGACGTGTTCAAATCGGGATTCGGTTTCGATCATGCCTCAGCCATTTTCAGCTTGAAGGACGGCAATGCGTACACAGACGACATGCTTATTACCGCCCCCGCCGCACGGATTGTGATGCGGGGACGCACCGGTTTCCGCGCCCGGGATTACGATTTGACCGTTGACGTCACACCTCACCTCGGGGGCACGCTACCGGTGGTGGGTGCGGTGGTCGGCGGACCGGTCGGAGCAGCCGCCGGATTGGTGGTGCAGGGACTTCTCGGCAAGGGTATCAACAAGGCGGCAGGTAGCATCTACAAGGTGACCGGGAGTTGGGACAAGCCGAAGATCGCCACCATAAAACACGCGGCGCCCGCAGCGTCGGCGTCGTTTCCGGCCACGGCCGCAACACCGCGATCGGCTGCCCCGGTGCCGATTCCCGCGGCCACAGCAGTGCCGGCATCCACGTCTGGCGGAAGGCAGACCCCATTGTCGTCGTCGGGCGGCCAGCCCTGAAATGCCCGGATGCTTGCGGACCGGTGGCGCCGCCCTTACGTTGGGTGACTGTGATGTCGCCGGATCGACCCTTGATGGATTCCTCGCTGGTACTTGCCGAACGCAACTTGCTCGCACCGGGCGGGCTGTCCACGAATGATCTCGAGCGCGTGTTCGCAAGGGTGATGGCGCCGGCGATCGATGCGGCCGATCTTTATTTCCAGCATTCGCGCAGCGAATCGTGGGTGCTGGAGGACGGCATCGTGCGTGACGGCAGCCATTCGATCGAGCAGGGTGTTGGCGTGCGTGCAATTGCCGGCGACAAAACCGGTTTCGCCTATTCCGACGATATCACCCTGCCGCAGTTGCTGGAAGCGGCGGGCGCCGCGCGTGCCATAGCGCGTGACGGTAATGGTGCGGGCAAGCCGTTGGCGGTGCGTGGCAACCGCGTGCTTTATCCGGCCGAGGATCCGATCGACGGGCTGGATAACGCAGCCAAGATTGCGCTGCTGCGCGAACTCGATGCACTCGCGCGCAGTCTCGATCCACGCGTCAAACAGGTGATCGTCAGTCTTGCGGCGACGCACGATTCGGTGCTGGTCGCCGCGGCAGACGGTACGCTGGCGGCGGACGTGCGGCCGCTGACGCGTATCAACGTGCAGGTCATTGCCGAGGACGGCGATCGTCGCGAAGCGGGTTATGCCGGCGGCGGCGGCCGTTGCGCGTATCGTGAATTGATTGACTCGGGCCGCGCGCAAGCCTGGGCGCGCGACGCTGTGCGGCAGGCACTGGTGAATCTCGACGCCGTCGATGCGCCAGCCGGCACGATGGACGTGGTGCTCGGTCCAGGTTGGCCCGGCGTGTTGCTGCACGAGGCGATCGGGCACGGCCTCGAGGGCGACTTCAACCGCAAGGGCACGTCTGCATTTGCTGGCAGGATGGGCGACAAGGTCGCGGCCGATGGTGTGACGGTTGTGGATGACGGTACCTTGCCGGGACGACGCGGCTCGCTGTCGATCGACGATGAGGGCACGTCCACGAATTGCACCACACTGATCGAGGACGGTCGTCTGGTCGGCTACATGCAGGACAAACACAACGCCCGCCTGATGGGCATGAAGCCGACCGGCAACGGCCGTCGTGAATCCTTCGCACACCTGCCGATGCCGCGCATGACCAACACCTACATGTTGGCCGGCGAGCGCGATCCCGCGGAAATCATTGCCTCCGTCGAGCGCGGCTTGTATGCCCTCAACTTCGGCGGCGGTCAGGTCGATATCACCAATGGCAAGTTCGTGTTTTCGGCCAACGAGGCTTACCTGATCGAGCATGGCAAGGTCACGCGGCCTGTCAAGGGAGCCACCTTGATCGGCTCCGGACCCGACGTACTGACGCGCGTTGCGATGATCGGCAACGATCTGAAACTCGATGAAGGCGTGGGCGTGTGCGGCAAGGACGGCCAGAGCGTGCCGGTAGGGGTCGGGATGCCAACGGTCAAGATTTCAGCCATGACGGTTGGCGGCACCGCGGCATGAGATGTCTGGTGGTCGCGAGCAGGGTCACGCCTACAAGCGATCCGATTCGAATCCGCGCAACAAGCGAAACAACGACCGCTGCGCACGCGGGGGCTTGCCGGTTTCGCGCTCGCGGCGCGCCTGTCGAATCAGTGCGCGCAAGTGCTGACGGTCGGCATCGGGACGTTGCGTGATGAACGCCGTCAACGCTGCATCGCCGTCATCGCCGAGAAGGCTTTCGCGCAGCGCTTCGATGCGCTGCAGGCCTGCGGCTTCGCGTGCGCCAGCGGCACGATCGCTCGCGAGCGCGGCACGCGCAGCGGAGAAGTCTTCGTCTTCGTGCCCGCGCAACAATTTCGCCAGGTGCGCGAGTTGGCGCTTGTGGGCGATGTGCGATGGCGTGCGTTGGAGTTCGCGGAGCTCGTCGCGGAAGTCGTCCGGCAGGCCCAGCTTGTCGAGACTCGCCGATGACAACTCCGATAATTGTTTTGCGAACGTCAGTACGTCCAACGCCTCGCGCCGGCGCGCGCTGCGGCTGGGGCGTTCGTCACTTTGCATCGCGTCGGGTGAGTGCATGATGGATTGAAAGTCACGAGCGCTGCCCATGCCAAGTGCTTCGACAGCCTTGGCATAGATTACGCCTCCGCGACACGCGTGGTCGAGGCACCCGATGTTTCGACTTCGCGGCTTGCAGCCGCTACGCTCCCTGGGAATGCATCAGGAATTTGGTTTGAATACGACAACGATCTCTAAATCCGACACCAGCTTCGCCGAGCTCGACCGGCTGGCCGAGCTTGCCGAGGACGTGATCCGCCGCGCGCGGACTGCCGGAGCTTTGCAGGCCGAGGTATCTGCCAGCGTGGACACCGGACTTTCCGTCAATGTAAGGCTCGGCGAAGTCGAAACGGTGGAGCGCAACCGCGACCGTGGCTTCGGGCTGACCGTGTATTTCGGGCAACGCAAGGGCAACGCCTCGACCGCGGATTTGAAGCCCGCGTCGATCGACGCGACGATCAGGCAGGCCTGCGCCATCGCGCGCTTCACGGAACCCGATCCTTGCGCAGGGCTGGCCGATGCCGAGCGGATGGCGACATTATTTCCCGATCTCGACCTGTGGCACCCGTGGGAGCTGGACGTCGATCGTGCGATCGAGATCGGTCGCGAAGTCGAAGCTGCGGGGCGCGCTGGTGACGGGATCACGAATTCCAGTGGAGCGGGCGTGCAATGTGGCGATGCGTTGGGCGTGTACGCCAATTCGCACGGCTTCGTCGGACGGGAGCGCGGTTCCCATCATTCCATCTCCTGCTCGCTGATCGCCGGCAACGGCGACGCGATGCAACGCGATGGCTGGTACGAATACGTGCGCAACCCGGTCCTGTTTCCGGAGTTCGCGCGGATTGGCGTGACGGCGGCCGCGCGCACGGCTGCGCGGCTGGGTGCACGCAAGCTGTCGACGCGTGCCTGTCCCGTGCTGTTCGCCCCGGAAGTCGCGCGTTCCTTGCTCGGGCATTTGATCGCTGCCGTGAGCGGTGGATCGTTGTATCGCCGCGCGAGTTTCCTGCTCGATCACGTCGGCAAGCCGGTGCTGCCGGAATTCGTGGATCTCCTCGAACAGCCGTTGCTACCCGGCGGCCATGCCTCCACCGCGTTCGATGCGGAAGGCGTCGCTACGGTCCCGTCTGCACTGGTCCAGTCGGGTGTGCTGCAACATTATGTGCTCGGGAGCTATTCCGCCCGCAAGTTGGGGTTGACGAGCACGGCCAACGCTGGCGGTGTCCACAATGTGGTCGTTTCGCCCGGCTCGGTCGACGGCGCGCAGCAGGATTTCACCGGGTTGCTGCAGCGTATGGGTAACGGGCTGGTCGTGACGGAGCTGATCGGGCAGGGTGTATCGATCGTGACGGGCGACTACTCGCGCGGCGCCGCGGGATTCTGGGTCGAGAACGGCGAGATTGCCTGTCCGGTGCAGGAGATCACCATCGCCGGCAACCTGCGCAACATGTTCATGGATGTGCAGGCGATTGGTTCGGACGTCGACGCACGCTCGTCCATCCTGACCGGATCGATCCTGATCGGGAAGATGACGGTCGCCGGCGAATAGCCGGTCGAACCCGAAGCATTCTGCTGGCGAGTGTCAACCGCCGCGATGACGTAAACGTTTAGTCTTCGTGCCAACCCAGCGCGAACTCGTTCATGAATGCATCCAGTAACGCAGTCACCGCAGCGATCAACCGTTTCGGGCTGGGTGCGAAGCCCGGCGAATTGGCGGGTGTTCGCGACCCGCGGGAATGGCTGAACGCACAGATCGCGCGCGGCCCCGACGGCGGCAGCCTGTTCGCGGGCTTGCCAACGAGTCTTGATTACCTGCGCGAGGAAGCGGCGTTGCAGGCGACACGGCGCGAGTTCAAGCGCGGCACCAATGGTCGCCGGAATTTCCTGCTCGCCGGCACGCAGGCATCGCCGGCCGACGGCAGGACCGGCGCGGCGGGGCTGAAGCACGCATTGCAGCCCTATCGCAAGGAGGAGCGCCACGACCTGCTTGCCGAAGCGACGGCACGGTACCAGGTGGCGACCATCACCGCCACGCCGTTCCTCGAGCGGCTGGTGCATTTTTGGTCGAATCATTTCGCCGTGTCGGTGGACAAACGCCCGGCGCGGCTGTTCGCGGCGCCGATGGAGCGTGAGGCGATCCGTCCGCACGTGACCGGCCGATTCGCCGACATGCTGCTCGCAGTCGAGACCCATCCCGCAATGTTGCTGTATCTGGACAACGTGCGATCGGTCGGTCCCAACTCGCGGCTTGGACAGCGTATCGAATCGCGGCTTGTGCGCCGGGGCGACAAGGACAAAGGCAAAGCCGGTGGCCTCAACGAAAATCTCGGCCGCGAGACGATGGAATTGCATACGGTTGGCGTCGAAGCGGGTTATACCCAGGCCGACGTGACCGAGTTCTCGCGCGCGTTGACCGGATGGAGCATTCCATTGCCCCGCGATTTCCGAAAGGGGGGAACACCGCGGTCGGCATTCGTGTTTCGTGCGAATGCGCACGAACCAGGCCCGCGGAAAGTCATGGGCAGAACTTTTCCCGCGGCTGGATTCGAGCAGGGCAAGGCAATCCTGGATTATCTCGCACGCGAGCCGGCGACCGCGCGGCACCTGTCGCTGCAACTTGCGCGGCATTTTGTCTCGGACAACCCGCCCGAATCACTGGTGAAGCGATTGGCGAAAAGTTATCTCGATCACGACACCGATCTTGCCGCGGTGTATCGCACATTGATCGACAGTCCAGAGGCATGGTACGCGGATGCGCGCAAGTTCAGAACCCCGCAGGATTTCGTGATCGCTTCCCTGCGCGCGGCACAGATCGATTTTCACGGCAAGCCGCAACCGGTGCTGGCGTTGTTGACGAATCTCGGCGAGCCGACGTTCGATCCACGTTCGCCGGCAGGCTTCACCGACAGTTCGGCCAACTGGATCGACCCGGACGGGTTGTGGAAACGCGTGCAGGCCGCCGAGGCGCTGTCGGCGCGTGTCGCGCAAGGCGACACGCGGCCGTTCGACCTCGCGCAGGACATCCTAGGGCCGCTGCTGGACGAGGACACCGCGCAGGCGATTCTGCGCGCGGAATCGACGCGGCAGGCGCACGCGACCTTGTTCGCGTGTCCGGCGTTCCAGTGGAGGGCTTGAACATGTTGACCCGCCGACAATTTTTGGCGAATGCCGCGGTCGGTGCGACCACCCTGCTGGTCTGGCCGCGCCTCACCTTTGCCGCGACCGGTTCAGGCACGCGTTTTTTGTTCGTGTTCTTGCGCGGCGGCCTGGACGGCCTGGAATCGGTGCCGCCATACGGCGATCCGGGTTACCGGGCGATCCGGGGTGCGCTGGCGCTGTCGCCTTCCGCCGCGAAGCCGGCGTACACACTGGACGATGTGTTTGCGCTGCACCCATCGTTCGATTTCGCCGCGCAGTTGTACGCGCAAGGCCAGTTCATGCCGGTGGTCGCGGTGGCGCCGCCATACTGGGGCCGTTCGCATTTCCAGGCGCAGAACTGCGTTGAGAACGGCACCGCGAAACCCGACGGCGCCCAGACCGGCTGGTTGAACCGCTGCATTGCCTGCATGCCGGGTGTGGATGGATTGGCCTGCGCGGCGGTGATGCCGTTGACGATGCGCGGGTCCGCGAAGGTGGAAACCTGGTCACCACCACTGCCGACCGAGGTCAATCCCATTCTTTTGCAACGTCTGCAACCGCTGTATGCGGCTGACTCGCGCCTGGCGGCGCCATTCGCGCACGCTGTTGCACAGCAACAGGATTCACCAGTGCCCGAGTCGGGCTCCGGGATGATGGCGCAGGCAGATGGCAAATCCGGCAAGAAGAAAGCCGGCGGGTTGCCGACAATGATGGGTGCGGCCGGAGGTTTCATGGGCAAAAGCGATGGGCCCCGCATCGCGTTCGTCGAGGACGACGGCTGGGACACCCACGCCAACGAAGCCGCGATCGTGACCCGCAAGATCGCCGAACTGGATGCCGGGTTGAAGTCGTTCCACCAGGCGATCGGTTCGGAGTGGAGCCGCACCATCGTGATCGTGGCGACCGAATTCGGCCGCACCGCACACGTCAACGGCACCGGTGGCACCGACCATGGCACCGGCGGCTCGATGTTTCTCGCAGGCGGAGCGTTGCGTGGCGGACGTGTGGCTGGACATTGGCCGGGCACCGGTTCGGGTGAGCTGTACCAGAACCGCGATGTGTACGCGACGACCGATTTCCGCTCGGTATTCAAGGGCGTGCTGATGGCGCATCTTGGAGTGCCGGAATCGCTGCTGGAATCGCGCGTATTCCCGGGTAGTTCGGCGGCGACACCGCTCGGCAATCTGGTGACTTCACCACGCGTGGCGGCATGACGATCGGGGTCCGGTTCTGTCCGGATAGCCCCGGTATAACAGGTGCTTGACATGCGCTGTCGGGTGCGTGACAGTCAAGACGCAATACGTCATTCGTCCATCACTAATTTGAGGGAGAACAGCGATGAGCGTCCCACCGGAATCTGCCACACCCCAGCCACCGGTTGCGAGCAGCAATGCTGATGATCGCAACCTTGCGTTGATTACCCACCTGTCGGGCATCATCTTTGGTTTCATCGTGCCTTTGATTGTCTGGCTGATCAACAAAGACAATCCAGCCAAGTCCTATCTGACCACCGAGTCGAAGGAATCGCTGAACTTCCAGATCACCATCCTCATCGGTTACGTGATCTGCTGGATCCTCACATTTATCCTCATCGGGGCACTGTTGTGGTTCCTCCTCTGGATCCTCAACCTGGTTTTTTGCATCATTGCCGCGGTGGCTGTCAGCAGCAAGGGTACCTATCGCTACCCGTTCGCATTGCGCCTGATCAAGTAAACGCGACGATTGATTCCCCCGGCGGAGCGGGTCGTACGATCCGCTCCGCGCGATCTTCCGATTCAGCGATTGCGTTCGACGATTTAGTGCGCGAGTTCGGTCAAAAAGGCCGCGCGCTTGCCTGGCGGCACGATCGCGCCGATGGCATCGCCGACGAGCGTGCGCAGGTATTCTCGCGAGGCGTCCAGAAATAGGTGTGCACGCCGCGCAGGCAGGCGCATCCAGCGGCTCGAGGGGCGCGCCCGGACCCATGCCTTGCTGCGTCGTAGACCAGCATCCGGCGGACGCGTTTACCCCCGTTCAGCGCGGCTTAGCGCATCGCGCATACAAGTTCATCCGGTTCGGTGCCCTTAAACGGCAGCGCTCGATCGAGTACGGCATCGATACGCTTGATGAGCGCGAGCAACGACGCGGGCGGCTGCGCCGCAAGTGGGGTGGCGCCGGTGGTGGTGGTCAAGGTTCTTCCGCGGGCGCGAACGGTTG
>JBOHYR010000088.1:0-3436 GCA_050737995.1 Rhodanobacteraceae bacterium | reverse complement strand
ATCCATCGCCCTACTCGGTTCGGCGCTGGGTGCCTGGTATGCGGGACGGCTGGCGGACCGCTACGGGCGCGTGCGTACGATGCAGGTCGCGGCCGTGCTGCTGGCCGCGGGCGCCGTCGGCGCGGGCCTTGCCAGCTCGGTGGAATGGTTGATGGCATGGCGCGTGGTGGCGGGCATCGGCGTCGGTGTGGCCTCGGTGGTGGCGCCCGCCTATATCGCTGAAATTTCGCCGGCATCGATCCGCGGGCGGCTCGGCTCGATGCAGCAACTGGCGATCGTGCTCGGCATCTTCGTGGCGCTGCTGAGCGACGCCGCACTGGCGCATGTAGCTGGCGGCGCCAGCAGTGCCCTGTGGTTCGGCCTCGGCGCCTGGCGCTGGATGTTCATCGTCGGCGTGATCCCCGCGCTGATCTACGGCGCGCTGGCGTTCAGCGTGCCCGAATCGCCCCGGCATCTGGTGGCGCGCGGCCGCAATCAGGACGCCCTGGGCGTATTGCGGCGTGTGCTCGGGCTGAATTCGGAGGCGGCGCTCAATAAGAAACTAGGCGACATCGAGCTCAGCCTGAAGAGCGAGCACAAGCCGCGCTGGCGTGATCTGATCGGCGGCCGGGCGGGGCTGCTCCCGATCGTATGGATCGGCATCGTGTTGTCCATATTCCAGCAGTTCGTCGGCATCAACGTGATCTTCTATTACTCCACCACGCTGTGGCACTCGGTCGGTTTCAGCGATGCCGACTCGTTCACGATCACGGTCATTACTTCGATCGTGAACGTGGTCGTGACACTGGTGGCGATCGCACTGATCGACAAGATCGGGCGCAAGCCGCTGCTCCTGATCGGCTCGGCCGGCATGGCCGTGACACTGGCGCTGATGGCGTTGTGCTTCGCGCAGGCCACCGGCAGCGGCGCCGACATCGGCCTGCCCGCGCTGTGGGGGCCGATCGCGCTGGTCGCCGCCAACCTCTACGTGATCTTCTTCGGCGTGAGTTGGGGACCGGTGGTGTGGGTGCTGCTGGGCGAGATGTTCCCCAACCGGATCCGCGCGATGGCGTTGGCGTTGGCCGCGGCGGCGCAGTGGCTCGCCAACTTCGCGATCACCAGCAGTTTCCCGGTCATGGCGCAGTTCAGCCTGCCGTTCTCCTATGCCGTGTACGCGGCGTTCGCGGCGATATCGTTTGTTTTCGTGTGGCGAATCGTGCGCGAAACCCGCGGGGTGGAACTGGAGGACATGCCCGGTTGAGCGGGCGAGCGGCAGCCGCGTGGAAATTTGTATAGGATCGTGGCCGGTGCGGTCGGCCGATCGCGCTTCAGGGCTGCGGCCTCAAGTGGGCAACAAGAAGCAAATCACGTCGTTCGACATCGCCGAGTTGGCCGGCGTCTCGCAGGCAACGGTCTCCCGCGCGCTGCGCGGCAGCCCGCAGGTGAGCGAGGAAACGCGCCGGCGCGTCGAGGCGGCCGCTGCGTCGCTCCACTACACCGTCGACAAGAATGCATCCAATCTGCGCAGCAAGCTCACCGGCACGCTTGCGCTGCTGTTTTTCGAAGACCCCACCCCCGACGATTCGCGGATCAATCCGTTCTTCGTGTCGATGCTCGGCTCGATTACGCGCGCATGCGCCATGCAGGGCTACGACCTGCTGATCTCGTTCCAGGAACTCGCACGCGACTGGCACGCCGACTTCGCGGAAAGCAAGAAGGCCGACGGCATCATCCTGCTGGGTTACGGCGATTACCTTACCCACACCAGGCGCCTGAAAAAATTGTGCGCGCGGGGAACCCATGTCGTGTGCTGGGGCGCAGTGCTGCCCGCGCAACCGTGCGTCACCATCGGCTGCGACAACTTCCATGGCGGCCGCTCGGTCACCGAACACCTGCTCGACCGGGGTTGCCGACGCATCGCGTTTCTCGGCGACGCATCGAGCCACTTTCCGGAATTCCGGGAACGTTATCACGGTCATCTCCAGGCACTCCGCACGCACGGCGTGACGGTGGACGATGCCTTGCAAGTCGACGCCGAAAGCTCCCAGTCTTCCGGACGAAAAGCCACCGAGGCGCTGCTGGCGTGCGGCACGCAGTTCGACGCCATCTTCGCCGCCAGCGATTTGATCGCGATCGGCGCCCTCGGAGCGCTGTCGGCGCACGGCATCACCGTTCCCCACGACGTTGCCCTCGCCGGTTTCGACGACATCCCCATGGCCAGCTTCGTCAATCCGCCGTTGACGACGGTGCTGCAGGACACCGGGCTCGCCGGCGAAGTGCTGGTGGACAGCCTGTTGCGGCTGATACGCAACGAGCCTGCGGAGAGCAGGATGCTGCCGATGAAGCTGGTCGTGCGAAGTTCCAGCCTGCGGCAAAAGGAGCGCACCTAGTTCGCCTGCTGGTTCCAGCGTGAGACAAGTCGCGGGAGCGGTCCGCGCGAAATCCACACGCGCGATCTAGGAAACCTCTGATCAATCCCATTACTCGTCATCCCGGCGAAAGCCGGGACCCAGTGACTTTCGCGCAACGCACTGAAGTGCAAAGTCGCTGGGTCCCGGACATCGCTTCACGATTCCGGGATGACGAGCAAAATCAGAGCTTCCCTAGGTTCTCGAACCTTTGCTTTTCGGTACCGAATGCGTGGCGTTGTAGGCGATCGCCTCGCGGAGCAACGCCCTGAACGCAGCCTTGTCGATCCTGTCGTCCTCGCGAAAATCGATCGCCCGCCACTTTTTCCCGCCGAGACCCGCATTGAAAAGCTTCCCGGGATCGGAGAGCTCGGCGCCGTGAAAGAACGTGACCTTCACCTTGTCCTTGTGGGGATTGGCGAGCACGTACATCCCTTCGTGCGACCAGACGGGCGTTCCCATCCACTTCCATTCCTCGATCACGCCGGGGTCCACCTCGTGGATGAGCTTGCGGATTTCCGCCAAGCGCTCGCCCCTCCAATCGGCCAGTTCGGCGATTTTCTTTTCTAACCGCTTTGATGCACCGCCCGGACCCGATGAACTGGTGGCTTTCTTGCGCGATTTGACGGTCTCTGCGGCAACCCGCCCGGTTGCAGTCTTCTTTGCGCCCTTTGCGGATTTTCTGGATGTCTTGCTGGCCATTGTGCTCACTTCCGTACTGCCGGGCTTGGCAATTTTACCCTTTGCACTCGGCCTCCGCCGGAAGCGAGTTCGAAGCGGATCGGACTCGGGGTACATGGAGCCCTCGCGAGACGCGCTTGCAATTTTATGGTTTCAACCAATTCGTCGTCAGGTGCGTGGATCGGGCGACACTGGGTTCCCGGCCTGAGCCTTGGTGCCGGCAATCGGCAGGTTGGCCGATGCGCAAGGCATGACAAGGGCACCGGTGGTTGCTTATGCTGGGCGCCCGCAACAGGAGCAACCCATGGAGAAGCTGGCACTCATCGGCGACATCGGCGGGACCAACGCGCGTTTCGCGCTGACCGATC
>JBOHYR010000087.1:0-40908 GCA_050737995.1 Rhodanobacteraceae bacterium | reverse complement strand
GAGTAATAGATCCGCTTCCGGTAATGCATCTGCAACACTCCTGCTGCCATGGCAGCTTCCAGTGTGTTGCATCCACCAGTTGAATCCGCCGTCGGGACCGGCCAAATCCACGATCACGCCCGACCGGGGCGCCGATGACCCTTGTCAGCAAAGCTGGTTGGCATAAGCGGGGGCAGCACCGGAACGATGGTCAGCTCTTATCGGAACTGCGGTCGTAGGGCTGGAATACGCGCTTCAACCGCAACCTTCCTCTCCGATGTCCTGGACCGCTGCGTATTCACCTCCCTGCACCAGGTTCGCCGCATGACCGAAGACTGGCGCACCGCTACAACCACCATCGGCGCCATCGCGGACTTGGAGGGTTACATCTTCAGCATGCTGAAGAAAAATAGAAGAGAAATAGCCTAGTGCAGGATAGGGATCGCGGTAGCGTTGTATGACACGAACATCCAGAAAGTCCAGCATGCTGGACTTTTTACGAGGGAACATGGCTAGCGCGGTTTAGGCTTCGCGGGGACACTTGGTACCAATTCACCCGAGGTTTTCCCGCAGCGCGGCCGAAAAGTTCCGCCGGCTGAACTTTTTCTGGTCAACAACGGTGAGTGCTGGCTCTACGTGTCGCGCGTGAGCTGGCCATGCCACCGTGGTTGGCGCCAACAGAAACGCCCGCCATGTCGTGACGGCGACCGACTGCCGAAAGCACGCGGATGGCATCATGTTGGGCCGACGGTTCCTCTTCCGGCAAACGGCACTGCTCTTTCGAGCCGATAGCGCAGCTGCCGTACGATCCAGGCCAGCCAGAAACAACTCGCCGGCTCGGCGAGGGCGCCACTCGCCTCGAGGAGGGGCATGGGCTACTCCCGACCAAGAATACCGGAACAAATTTGGTACCAACTGTCCCCGACATCCCTATCCTGCACTAGCCATTTTTCACATGTCAAAAGGTCAGCCGGCTGACCGTAGTGAAGCGTCGCTCGCTGGCAATACAAACAGCGTCGCTCACTTCCTTTGAAGCTAAATATCGCGGTCGACGGCTGCGTACTTCGGGGTCTTGTGCGTAGATTGTTAAGGGACGCGCTTTCCGAACGGGTGGCGAAAGCGCCGCGAGTTTCCCGCAAACGGCAACCGAACGGCAACCGTTGCAGCGGTTGCAGAATCAGGTAATCCGCAGAATTCGCGCAACTGATTGATTAAATTGGCAGCCCCGGATGGATTCGAACCACCGAATGCCTGAGTCAGAGTCAGGTGCCTTACCACTTGGCGACGGGGCTACAAGGATAATTGCGGTGTAGCCGGCTACGTATTCTGAGTGGATCGATAAGTGCAACGAACCAAGCTGCTGGTGTGAGAAACAAGCCAAGGAGAGCCTTTGGCCACGGACGGCGGCTGCGTCCTTTCTGGCGATCGCTGACCGAGAATGCGGCAATAGCAACGACCCCACCCCACGGAGCAGCGGTCAGGGCGACCGCACGCTCAGCGCTTGGAGAATTGCGTTGCGCGCCGCGCCTTGTGCAGACCCACCTTCTTGCGCTCGACCGCACGCGCGTCGCGGGTCATGAACCCGGCACGCCGCAAGGGTGCCTTGAGCGTTTCGTCATACTCGACCAGCGCTCGGGCGATGCCAAGACGGATCGCGCCAGCCTGCCCGGTAATGCCACCGCCAATCACATTGACCTGGATATCGAACTTGTCAGCCATCTGGGTCAGTTCCAGCGGCTGGCGCACGATCATGCGCGAAGTTTCGCGACCGAAGAACTCATCCAGCGGCTTGCCATTGACCACGATCTGGCCATCGCCCTTGTTCAAAAAAACCCGCGCGGCGGAAGTCTTGCGGCGGCCGGTGCCATAATTCTGTTGCGTGGTCGCCATCGTCAGATCTCCAACGCCTTGGGCTGTTGTGCGGTATGCGGGTGCTCGGTGCCGCGATAGACCTTGAGCTTGCGGAACATTGCGCGGCCCAGCGGGTTCTTGGGCAGCATGCCCTTCACGCCGATCTCGATCGCGCGCTCAGGGTGAGCGGCCAGCAAATCCTTGAGACTGGTGGTCTTGAGGTTGCCGACGTAACCGGTGAAACGGTGGTATTTCTTGTCTTCCAGCTTGTTGCCGGTCACCGCGACCTTCTCGGCGTTGACCACGACGATGTAATCGCCGGTGTCGACGTGCGGGGTGAATTCGGGCTTGTGCTTGCCGCGCAGCCTGCGCGCGAGTTCCGAGCAAAGCCGGCCCAAGGTCTTGCCCTTGGCATCGACGATGAGCCAGTCACGCTTGACCGACTCGGCCTTGGCGCTGAACGTTTTCATTGGAAACAGTCCGTACAATTGTTGACCCCGCACGTGGTGCGGGGTCGCGCCATCTGGGCGCGACAGCGGTTGACAGCAACGAAAGACCGCCAAGAATACCGGTCTCGCCGGTGCCACGCAAGCACATGCCGTCGATCCCGTCGCGCCGGGGCGTGAATGATAGCATCGGGCGATGTCTGGCCGGATGTCCGCGATCGCATCAGCGAGCCGGTCGGCGAAAGCGTCAAATCGGGCCTGTACCTGCCCGTATTTGCCGACACGGGCTCGGGCCTTCCTTGCCCTGTGGACCATCCTGGATCAAGTGTGGAGCAGGCTCTGTTTTTCAAAGGGAAAAGCAAAACGTTTGGCTGAGGTTCGAAATTCATGACAGAAGCCCGCCAGCTTACCCACCTCGATCGTGCGTTTTCGGCTGTCCAGCGCGCGCTCGACACAGTTGCCGGCGCCACGTTGGCGTTGCGGCCATCGCCGGGCGACGCGCAACCCCTGCCGGCGCTTGACACCTCCGCGCGTCTCCATGCTGCCGGGTTGATGCGCATCAACCATACCGGCGAGGTTTGCGCGCAGGCACTTTACGACGGCCAGGCCTTTCTGGCGCGCGATCCCGCCACCCGCGCGCACCTCGAAGCCGCCGCTGCCGAGGAAACCGACCACTTGGCTTGGTGCGGACAGCGCCTCGGCGAACTGGACGATCGCCCCAGCCTGCTGAATCCGGTGTGGTACGCCGGCAGTTTCGCGATCGGCGCATTGGCGGCGCTGGCCGGCGACCGCTGGAGTCTGGGCTTCGTGGTCGAAACCGAGCGACAAGTGGAAGCGCATCTCGAAGATCACCTGCAAAGCCTGCCCGAAGCCGACGCACGTTCGCGCGCAATCCTTCAGACCATGCAGGCCGACGAGGCCCGTCATGCCGCCAACGCGTTGACGCACGGCGGCGCGCAATTGCCCGCTCCGATTTCCACGCTGATGCGGTGCGCGGCGGCGTTGATGAAAGTGGTCGCATACCGGATTTGAAAAAGGGCCGGGCGGGACCAATCGCAAGGACACTCCGCCACAAGCGCCCCTCGCCTATCAATTGGCGGATCGCGAAGCGTCGCGAGCGGAAGCAAGTACACTTCGCCGGACCGCAGGCACCGGGGCGTACACGTCGGTGCATGAGGATGCCGGTCACCGCGCCGGCACGCATGATGCCCGGCGCGGCAGTTTTGCGGCCACTCGCTACATCAGGTTGCGGCCGTGGAACAGCTCCTCGATCTCCCGCCGCAACAGCGACTCGATCTTCTGGCGATCCTTGAATGAAAGATCGTCCGCGTGCGCCTCGAACAGGTAGGTGTCCAGATCGAAATCCTTCACGTGCATCTTGGTGTGGAACATGTTTTCCTGATACACGTTGACATCGAACATCTCGTACTGTTGACGGATGTGCTTGGCGAGGTAATCTTGTATCGAGTTGATCTTGTGGTCGATGTAGTGCTTTTTGCCGTGAATGTCGCGGGTGAAGCCGCGTACGCGGTAATCCATCGTCACGATGTCCGATTCGAAGCTGTCGATCAGGTAATTCAAGGCCCTCAACGGCGAAATCACCCCGCAAGTCGCCACGTCGATGTCGGCGCGAAAGGTTGCGATCCCGTTGTGCGGGTGGGTTTCCGGATAGGTGTGTACGGTAATGTGCGATTTGTCCATGTGCGCCACCACCGCATCGGAGATCACGTCGCGTCCGAGCTTGTCCACCACCGGATGTTCGGAAATGAGGATCGTCACCGACGCGCCCTGCGGGTCGTAATCCTGACGCGCGATGTTCAGGATGTTCGCGCCGATGATGTCGGCGACGTCGGTCAGGATTTGGGTCAGACGATCGGCATCGTAGGCTTCATCGATGTAATCGATGTAGCGGTCTCGCTGGTCCCTGGTGACCGCATAGCAAATGTCGTAGATGTTGAAGCTGAGTGCCTTGGTGAGGTTGTTGAACCCCTGCAGCTTCAAGCGGGGCAGCGGCTTGACCACGGCGGTGTCCTCGGAACCGGTTAAAGAGCGAACCACCACGCGCAAGGCTCGTTTCCGGGTGCGCGTGCGGCGGATGTCGGGAAGGCGCAAAGTATGCGGGAAAGTCGTCGGCAGCGCACCCTCGCCCCTTTGTTTCAGTTAATGTGGCACAATCGACACAACGCTGCAGCCCCTCACGCAAACCGTGATGGACCTCCAGGAAACCATGTCCGAACTGCGCTACCTCCTTCAGCAGGTCTATGAACGCTCGAAGGCGCCACCGATGCTTGCACCTGATCCGGCGGCCATGCAGCGTTTGCTTGAGCAATGCCACCGGCGCCGTTATCCGGGCAAGACCGCGATCCTGAGGCCCGGCGATCCCGCCAACACACTTTTCTACGTGATCGATGGCTCGGTAACGGTCTGCAGCGAGGACGACCAAGGCCGCGAACTGATCCTTGCCTACATCAACCGGGGGGAATTCATCGGCGAGATGGGCTTGTTCGTCGAACAGGCGCAGCGCGAGGTACTGATCCGCACGCGCACCCCCTGTGACCTGGCCGAGATCGGCTACGACAAGCTGTTCCAATTGTTCGCCGGCCCGTTGCGCGACGACTGCCCACGGGTCTTGTTCGCGATCGGCCTGCAACTGACTCACCGCCTCCTGCGGACTTCGCGCCAGGTCAGTCGGATGGCCTTCATGGACGTCACCAACCGGATAGCGCGCACGCTGATCGACCTGTGCCAGGAGCCGGACGCGATGACCCACCCGGAAGGAACCCAGATCCGCATCTCCCGGCAGGAGCTCTCACGCATCGTAGGCTGCTCGCGCGAAATGGCCGGACGTGTACTGAAGCAACTGGAAGACAACGGCGGCATCGGCGTGTCGGGCAAGACGATCGTGGTGCGCGGCACCCGGTGACCCGTTGCGGGATCGTCCCTGATCGCTGCATCATCGGCGTCCGGCATGCCCGCTTGATGCGCGGTCGATGACCGATAGAACGGTCAAAGCTGCCATGCATGGCTCAAGAGTTCCCTGGCCTGGTTTTCCACAAGAGCCGCTTGGGTGAAATATTGATCGAAGCAGGTTCCAGCGGCGCGCGCTGCCTTGGCTCGCGACACCCTCTGTCACCGCGCAAACCCCCTGATTCCGCCGCCAGATGGCTTTGCCCGGGCCACGGGTCGTACCGTTTTTGAGGGTCGAGGGCGGGGCCGACAAGCACGCATCAATCCCATTCGACGCGCCGCACACTGCGACCCAACGCTTTCTCCACACGCTTGCAGAGCTTGGGGTTGGCATTGACCAATGCCGGATCGCGTGCGGCTTTCAGTATCGGCAGATCCGACCATGAATCGCTGATTGCCATATCCCACGGTGGCAGGATGCCGTGGCTCGCGAGCCGCTCGATCTTGCGCGCGCCAACGTTGTGCCACACGACCCGCATGCCGAAAAAACGCCACCCAACCTGCGACGCGATGACATCGGTTCCGGTGATACCCAGTTGGGCAAGAATCGCGCGCAACAGATGCTCCTCGCAGCCACTTACGATCACCACCCGCGCACCGGCGCTAAGCTGTTGCCGGAGGCTCGCAACGGCCATCCGCGACACGCGCCGCGAAGCCTTCACCAGCAGTTCGGCATAACGAACGACCAGTTCCTGGTAACGGTACTCGCCTACCCCCAGCAAGGCGACCCGAGCCAGCAATCGGCCCGCAGCCAATCGACCTCGGCGGCGGCAGGACAACACACCTAGCAGAGGCAACAGCGGGATCCCGGGCAACGCGCGCCACCATGCATGTCGGTAACGGTCGCGGATAAAAAGGGTGAACGCGTCGCCATGCAGCAACACCCCGTCGAAATCGAACAATACGATGGGCGGTGAGTCGCCCCCAGTCGTCCGCGCGGGCCCGACTGCCGTGTGGTCGCTGGATGCCGAGGGCGTCATTGATCGCCGCGCGGGTCAAACAGTTCGCGCAGCGCGGTGCCGGGATCTGACGCGCGCATGAAGGCTTCGCCGATGAGGAACGTATCGACACCCGCCGTCTGCAAGCGCGCGATATCGTCGCGCGTGGCGACGCCGCTTTCGGTGACCAGCAAGCGGTCGGACGGCACATCGGGGCGCAGCAGCAACGTGGTTTCGATGCTGGTTTCGAATGTACGAAGGTCGCGGTTGTTGATGCCAATCAGCGTGTGTTCGGGATTCGGCAATGGCAGCGTGCGTTGCAAGTCGACCATGTCGTGCACCTCGACCAGCGCGTCGAGACCACATTGAATGGCGTAGGCGTGCAGGTTGGCGAGGGTCGCGTTGTCGAGTGCCGCCGCGATCAGCAGGACGGCGTCCGCGCCCAAGGCGCGTGCTTCCTGGATCTGGTACCGGTCAATGATGAAATCCTTGCGCAGCACCGGCAACGCGCAGGCCGCGCGCGCCTGTTGCAGGTACGCGTCGCTGCCCTGAAAGAAATCGACGTCGGTCAGTACCGACAGACAGGTCGCACCACCACGCTCGTAGCTACGCGCAATCTCAGCGGGATCGAACTCGGGACGAATCACGCCTTTCGACGGACTGGCCTTCTTGATCTCCGCGATGACTGCGGCCCGACCGGCTTCCGTGCGGACACGCAACGCGGCCGTAAAGCCGCGCGCGTAAGCCACACCTTCGCCGCGTTCGCGCAGGGCCGACATGGAGATCCGCGCCTTCCGCTCGGCCACTTCCTCGCGCTTGCGGGCAAGGATGGTACGGAGGATGTCGTTCATGACCTTGGGGACAAGGAACCGGGCACCGGTGACCCGCCGGTAGCCAGCGTCTGCGTCATCGCGACGAATTCATCGAGCTTGACGCGCGCCGATCCATCATCGATGACCCTACCCGCGCGTTCGATACCCTCCGTGATGGATGCGGCGTTGCCTGCTGCATACAGCGCTGCTCCGGCGTTGAACAATACGACGTTGCGCGCAACGCACGTCTCGCCATCCAGCACATGCAACAACATTGCTTTCGATTCGCATGCATCGGCAACGCGCAGGTTGCGGCTGGATGCCATAGGGATACCGAACTGCTCGGGTTCGATCTCATATTCGCGCACGTTGCCGTCGCGCAGTTCCCCGACCAGCGTCGCGCCGCCAAGCGATATTTCGTCGAGGCCGTCCTTGCCGTGCACCACCATTGCGCGTTGCACACCGAGCCGCTGCAACACGCGCACCTGGATGCCGACCAGATCGGGGTGGAACACGCCCATCAGGATGTTGGGCGCATCCGCGGGATTGGTAAGCGGGCCGAGAATGTTGAACAGCGTGCGCACGCCCATTTCGCGACGAACGGCTGCCACCACCTTCATCGCCGGATGGAATCGCGGCGCGAACATGAAACCGATGCCGGTCTCATCGATGCAGCGCGCGACTTCTATCGGACCCAGATCGACCTTCGCACCCAATGCTTCCAGCACATCGGCACTGCCGGACGACGACGATACGCTGCGGTTGCCGTGCTTGGCGATACGCACGCCAGCGGCCGCGGCAACGAACATGGACGCGGTTGAAATGTTGAAACTGTGCGCGCCGTCGCCTCCTGTCCCTACAATGTCGAGCATGTGCGGGTCCGGCGGTACCACGACCTTCTCGGCCAGCTCGCGCATCACGCTGGCGGCGCCCGCGATCTCGCCTACCGTCTCCTTCTTGACCCGCAGCCCCGTCAGGATCGCAGCTGTCATCGCCGGCGACACCTCGCCGCGCATGATCTGGCGCATCAGGTCGATCATCTCGTCATGAAAGATTTCACGGTGCTCGATCGCGCGCTGCAGGGCCTCTTGGGGAGTGATGCCCATGTTCATGCAGCCTTCGGGAGAGTCTGGCGGAGGAAGTTGCGCAGAAGTTCGTGACCGCTGCGGGTCAGGATCGACTCCGGGTGAAATTGCACGCCTTCGACCGCGAGCGACTTGTGGCGCAGGCCCATGATCTCGCCGAAGGAACCATCAGCTTGTTCGGTCCACGCGGTGATTTCCAGGCAGTCCGGCAGGCTCGCGCGTTCGACGACGAGCGAGTGGTAACGTGTCGCATCGAACGGATCGGAGAGGCCGGCGAAAACGCCGAGGTTCTTGTGCAAGATCGGCGAAGTCTTGCCGTGCATGATCTCCCTTGCAGGCACCACCTTGCCACCGAACGCCTGACCGATCGCCTGATGGCCGAGGCACACGCCCAGAACCGGAATTATTCCTGCGAGTTCACGAATCAGCGCCAAGGTGATCCCGGCATGGTCGGGCGTACCCGGACCAGGAGAGATCACGATACATTCGGGTGCCAGCGCGCGGACGCCAGCGACATCCACGGCGTCGTTGCGCAGCACCTTCACATCCTGTCCCAGTTCGCCCAGGTACTGTGCGAGGTTGAACGTGAAGCTGTCGTAGTTGTCGATGAGCAGCAGCATGGCCGTCCATTCCTACCCGGACGCCGTCCGGACAAGAGCGCAAGTGTGAACGCACGCAGGCAACGATACAAGACGATCGGACGCACGCTTGCGGCGATGACGATTGGCGCAGCCCTGACCGGATGTTCGACCCTCGGCTATTACGCCCATCTCGCCGCTGGCGAAGCAGCCGTGCTGCGCGCGCGCCGGCCGATCACGCAGGTGATTGCCGACCCGCAAACGAGCCCCGCGTTGCGCGAGCGGTTGCAACTTGCGCTGCGGGCTCGGGTGTTTGCCTCGGACGTACTGAAACTGCCGCGCAACAAGAGCTACACCACCTACGCCGACATCCACCGGCCTTTCGTCATGTGGAATGTGTTCGCAACGCCTGCTCTGTCGCTGAAGCCTGTCGAACACTGTTTTCTCATCGCGGGATGCGTCGCCTACCAAGGCTTCTATCACAAGGAGCGCGCCGAGGACCTGGCGAGCAGGTTGGCGAAACAGGGCAATGATGTGTGGGTTGGCGGTGTGCCGGCGTATTCGACGCTGGGTCACTTCGCCGATCCGCTGCTGAGCACCATGGATCAGTGGAGCGACGATGAAATGGTCGGCACCGTCTTCCACGAGCTGGCGCACCAGCAGTACTACGTCAAGAACGACACCGCCTTCAACGAATCCTTCGCCACCTTCGTGCAGCGCCAGGGGCTGCGCCAGTGGTATGCCGACAATCACCTGCCGCCGCCCGATTCCGCCACCGTGGATCGACAGAAACAATTTACCGAACTGGTGCTGGCCACACGAAAGAAGCTGAAGGCGCTGTACGCCAGCAACCTGCCCGACAAGGAAAAACTCCAGCGCAAGCAACTGGCGTTTGAACAGTTGCGCCAGCAGTACGAGCACTTGCGAGATACTGTCTGGCACGGCGACCGCGATTACGACCACTGGTTCGACACGCCCCTCAACAACGCCAAGCTCTTGCCGTTCGGACTGTACGACCGTGGCGTACCCGCGTTCGCCGCGCTGTTCAAACGTTGCGACGATGACTGGACGCGCTTCTACGCGGCCGTCCGCAGGATTGGTGGCGAACCGGCAACGCGGCGCGACGCGTTCCTCGGCGGCACCACATCGGCCACGATCTCTGCTGAACCCTGACACAGGTCAAGATGCCTGGCGCCCGCGCGGCGCATGCTTTGCGTTGTTTCCATCGCACACAGACCGCGCATGAACACGCCTGCCGAAACTCCGATCTACCAAGCCTACCCGTTCGACGCTCGCGCCATCGCGCATCGCTTCCGCCACTCGGCCATCTTCGGGGCGCTCGACGCCCTGCAGCCCGGCGAGGCGATGCGCTTCGTCAACGACCACGACCCGATTCCATTGCTTGACCAGATGCGCCAGCGCTACGGCGAGCGCATGGACGTGATCTACCAGCAGCGAGGCGGCGACGGCCCGGTAGTGATCGACTTCGTGGTCACTGCGTAATGGCTTTCCCGGATTTCTTCGCCGAAGTGCCGCCGCTCAGGCTGCACGACGGACTGGCGCAGTTACTCGGCGCTTCGTCCGACGGCGTGATCGAGTACCACTACGCCGACGCGGTGAGGCTGGCCGGGCACTCCTGCCCCACCGTCGCCGGCGGGTGGCTCAGCGCGCGCGCCGCGCTGCGCCATCTTTACGATGCCGAGTTGCCCCAACGCGGCGGTGTCAGTGTGTATCTGGACAGCCCCGAGGACGCAGGCGTCACGGGAGTGATCGCGCAGGTGCTGACCCTCGTCACCGGTGCCGCCGCCGACAACGGCTTCAAGGGCCTGGGCGGCCATCATGTGCGCAACGATCTGCTGCATTACGCCGCCGAAGGTGTCGCCGGCATCCGCTTTCGCCGCAACGACACAGGCAGGGCGGTCGAGGTGCAATTCGATCCGGGCACGGTGCCGTCCGACCCGATGCAGCGCATGCTGTTCCAGTCGATCCTGTCAGGTCGGGCCGACGATGCACAACGACGCGAGTTCGGACACCTGTGGCAGGAACGCGTACGCCGCCTGCTGCTGTTGCACGCCGACGATCCAGAGGTTGTACGAGTACGCGCGATCAACTAACTCGGCGCCCAATCATCGGACCCAAAGCTAACCTTTCGTGCCCCATCGGGGAAACGGGATTTCAGCGTTTGCACTTCACAAACCCCGCGCCGCCTGCGCCACCGCACGAAACAGCGCGCGACCCTTGTTCATGGTTTCTTCCCATTCCGCCGCTGGCACGGAGTCGTGCACCACGCCGCCGCCAGCCTGCACGTGCAGCATGCCATCCTTGATCACGGCGGTCCGGATCGCGATGGCGGTGTCGAGGTCGCCCCACCAGCCGAGCCAGCCGACCGCACCGGCGTAAACGTTGCGTTTGCAAGGCTCCAATTGCTGGATGATCTCGATGGCGCGAATCTTGGGCGCGCCGGAGACAGTCCCAGCCGGAAAGCATGCGCGCAGCGCGTCCATCGCAGTGAGGTCGCTCCGCAACGTGCCTTCTACCTGCGAAACGATGTGCATCACGTGCGAGTAGCGCTCGATCACGAATGAATCGGTCAGGGTGACGCTGCCGGTCTCACTGATCCGGCCGACATCGTTGCGGCCGAGGTCGATCAGCATCAGGTGCTCGGCGCGCTCCTTGGGATCGGCCAGCAGTTCCTGTTCCAGCGCCGCATCTTCTTCGGGCGTCGCGCCACGGCGGCAGGTACCGGCAATCGGGCGTACCACCACCTTGCCCGCCTGCACGCGCACCAGGATTTCCGGCGAAGAGCCGACGATCCGGGTGGCGCCGAGATCAAGGAAATACATGTATGGCGAGGGGTTCATTGCCCGCAGCGCGCGATACACGTCCACCGGACGCGCGCGAAACGGCACCGACAGACGCTGCGAGGGCACGCACTGGAAAATATCCCCGGCGCGAATGGATGCCTGCACCGTGCGCACCACGTCTTCATAGGCCTCGCGGGTGAAGGTCGAGGTGAAGTCACTTTCGTCGAGCGGCTTCGGGTCGACGGTGTCGGGATAAGCCGAGCCGCTGCGGCGCAGTCGGTGCACCAGTGACTCGAGCCGCCGCACACCCCGTGCATATGCTTGCTGTTCCGACGGATCGACGTGCACGATCAGGTACAAGCGCCCCTTGCGGTTGTCGAACACAGCGACTTCTTCAGCCAGCATCAACACCGCGTCGTCGAGGCCCAGCCGGTCAGGCGTGTCGCCACGCAGGCGTGGTTCACCCCAGCCCACGCACTCGAACCCGAAATAGCCGACCAAGCCGCCGGTGAAGGCCGGCAGTTCCGGCAAGCGCGGGACCCGATGCTGCGCGCGCAGTTTTTCCACCTCGGCGAAGGGGTCGTCCAGTTCGCGCTGTTCGACGGGCACACCATCCTGCTCGACCGTCAAGCTGTGGTCGCGCACCCGGTACACGCGTCGCGCCGGCAGGCCGATGATCGAATAACGCGCCCAGTTTTCGCCACCCTCGACCGATTCCAGAAGAAACGTGTAGGGCCCGTCGGCAAGCTTCAGGTAAACCGACAGCGGCGTGTCGAGATCGGACAACACCTCGCGCACCAAGGGGATACGGTTGTGCCCCTCGCTTGCGAGAACGTCGAATTGGCTTTGGTCGATCACAGTGATGCATCCACCGACACAAGTTCGCGAAGATAGCAGATGCGCGCGTGCGGACTTCTATCCCTCTTCGGGGCGACGCATCCCGTGCAGGTCCATTTCGAAAGTGACGCCATCCGCATCGTTGCGGGCCAACACCTTGCCCTGGTGCAGTTCGGCGACCAGCCTCACCACGTACAACCCGAGACCGAGGTGTGGGGTTCCCGCGCGCGCGCCGCTGCCGCGCATGCTCACCAACGAATCGAACAACTGTCCCTGCATCGATTCCGGCAGCTGCGAACCACGATTGGATACCGCAATATGCGCGCTGCCTTCGTCGCCGGCTTCCAGCGTTATCCGTATCCAGCCGTCCGCCGCCGTGAACGACAACGCGTTGTCGAACAACTTGTCCAGCGCCTGCGCGATCAGTTCCGGGGAACCGTATAAAGGCACCGGCTGCTCGGGAATCGAAAATGCCAGTTCGCGTAGCCCCGCAAGCGGACGATAGGCTTCGACACAACCCCGCACCACCTGCGTCACGTCCATGTCCTCGCCGTCGGCCGAGGCCATCGCGCGTTCCATGCGGCTCGCTTCGCTCATTGCGCGGACAATGGTACCGATCCGCGCGGCACCATCGCGCGCACGCGCGAGATATGGCAATGCCTCACGTGGCAGTTCGGCGTGCTCGAGGTTCTCCAGCGACGAGCGCACGATCGCCAGAGGCGTGTTGAGCTCGTGCGACAGGTTGGAGGCAAGCTTGCGCAGATATTCCGTATAGGTGCCGACCGACTCCAGCAATCGCGCGAGGCTGCGCGCAAGGTCGCCCAGTTCGTCGTGGTCTTCGACCAGCGGCAGGTTTGCGAGCGCGAGGCCTTCGTGACGTTGCGCATGTTCCGCAGCGTCGCGCAACCGCCCGATCCTCACGGAAAGCCAAGTGGCGAACGCGAACAACACGGCGCCCGCGATAAGCAGGACCGCAATACTCGCCAGCATCAGGCCGAGCAACGCGCGGTTCGTCAGCAATGGTAATGCCTGGCTGGATTGCTCCAGCACCAGCGCACCGCGGTTCTGTCCACGCACGTCCAGCGGCACCGCAACGGTGAGCACCACACTGCCGGGATTGTCGCCACCTCGCCAGTTCGCTGTCGCCTGTCCGTCCAGCGCCTGTTGCACATCGGGTGCGGACAGGCGCGGGATGTCGCGCGGCAGGTGCTGGCGCTGGTCCAGCGAAGGCACCACCAGCAGGTCGGACAGCACCCCTTGCAGCCACGGAAACCGGCTTGGTTTGGGCTTGGGTGTATCCAGCATGCTGCCACCCTCGCCGATGACCCAGCCATCGGCGCTGAGCAGTCGCACCCGGACACCGCTCGGCGCGAGCTGGGTGAGGTCATTCGACAAGGCTGGGGACAGGCTCAACAGCGGCCGGACATCCGGCTTGCCGCCATCGAAACGGTCCGGTGCGTTGGCGTCGAAGACCCCAACTCCGAGCTTGTCGGGAGCCTGTGCGCGCGGCATTCGCAGCTCGATCTGATAGGTCTTGCCGTTGTCCAGCCACTGGCCGCTGATCTCGTCAGGCAGCCCGCGCACGCGCGGATCCAACGGACGTGCCAGAAACGCACCGGAGCTCGCATTGGCCAGCAGGTAACTGCGCCGGTGGGTCCCCCGCACCAGTTCCAGCACCACGTGGTCGGCCTCGATCGCGGCGGGATCCTGCGCATTCAGGCGGGTCGGAGTCGCATCCGCGACATTGACGCGCAGGTACAACCAGGCCGGATCGTGGGCCAGCTGCACCTCGACACCCGGCCACGGACGTTGCGCCCAACGCCTTATCTGATCCCAGTCGCGTTCGCTTCCATCCACGACGATTGGCTGGGCGGCTTGCTGGACATACCAGCTCCGGTCGGCGTGTGGCAGGTCCGAGCCGACCGCGACCAACCCGCGATCCAAGGCAAACGCGATCGCCAGCAACGCCTGTTCCTGGCTGTTGCGAAGCAGGTGCTCCATCTGGCGCACATACAGCCAACCCGCCCATGGGAGTGCCAGCGTGGACAACGCGACCAGCAGCAATTTGCGGCGGAGGGTCAATTTGCAGGGCCGGCGGATGGATGACGAAGGAGCAGCTTAGCCCACGCATCGGCGGTCACGCGAGGCGGCCGTTGCGAAAAATCAGGCCAAAGATGGCAGTTCCGAACTTGCGAACATCGTGAAACCGGATCTTGTCGCATGCCGATCGAAGCAGCGACCGTGGATCGATCGCACGACTTACGGCTTCCAGCGGTATCCGACCCCATGCACGGTCTCGATCGCGTCGAAGCCGGGATCGACGGCGAGGAATTTCCTGCGGATGCGCTTGATGTGCGAGGTGATGGTGGCGTCGTCCACCACCAGCTCCGCGTCGCGCATCAACTGGTCGCGGTTCTTCACGTGACCCGGGAAACGCACCAGCGTGTGTACCATCCAGAACTCCGTGACGGTCAACGGAACCTCGATGTCGTTCCAGGTTATCCGCATGCGCTCGGCTTCGAGTTTCAGCGGCCCATGATTGACGACCGTTTCGGCGGCAGCCGGCGTCTTCTGCGATTCCGCGCGCCGGAACAATGCACCGATCCTCGCAGCGAGCTGGTGGAAACTGGTGTCCTTGCTGAGGTAGTCGTCGGCGCCAAGGCGCAACCCGGAGATCACGTCGAAATCGGAGTCGCGTGCGGTCAGGAAAATGATCGGCAACGTGGCCGACCGCGCACGCAGTTCGCGACACAGGTCAAAACCGCCCTCGGGCTCGTCGCCAAGTCCAATATCGATGATCACCAGTTCCGGCATTCGGCTGGAGAAGGCGCCGGAGGCCTCTCCACGCGATGCAAAACCGCGCACATCGTAGCCAATGCGCGAAAGCGCCTCCACGTAGTTCGCGCGTATGGAAGGTTCGTCCTCGACAATGGCGATGGCGCGAGCCATGCGTTTCTCCAGTCAATTTCCGCGAATCCTGGTCCATCGAAACCCGACCGCCCCGCGAAACCGTTGCAGCGCGGGGATCGGGCAGCCATCTTGACCTGGGCGCACAACGTCGTGGCAAGTCTTCGAACCCGGGACTGGAGACTGCGCCATACGGGCGCGACGCGCAACCCATCCCGCTTGGCTGCCCGCGTTTTGCCACAAATCGCCCGCCCTCTGCCCTCGACGCGCCACCCCGACGGCGCCTGTCGGAGGCTAAATGGTCCCCGTCGATACTCCTGCCGTGGATAACGACCGTGGAATACCCCCGCGCTGGCACCGGAGACGCACCCGGTCACTGATACCGGAAGGTGCCCAGCGCGGCGGACCACCACGTGGGGTTCGGGACGTCCCCCTCCGTTCCAGCCTTATCTTGTTCCTCTCCTGGTCGACCGCGGCCCCGGTGCGAAAGCATCGGGGCTGTCGGTTGTGTTGGGGAAGTTACCCGACCGCCGCGCGCATCTTCGCGATCGTATTGCCGTAGTCGTCGCTGCCGAAGATCGCTGAACCCGCGACGAAAGCGTCGGCACCAGCGCGCGCTATGTCGCCGATGTTGTCGGTCTTGACGCCGCCGTCGACTTCCAGATGGATCGGCCGACCGCTACGGTCAATGATCTCCCGCGCGCGTTTCAGTTTCTCCAGTGCCGAGGGAATGAATTTCTGGCCACCGAAGCCCGGGTTCACCGACATCACCAGCACGATGTCGAGCTTGTCCAAAACATAGTCCAGCCAGTCCAGTGGGGTCGCCGGGTTGAACACCAGCCCAGCCTTGCACCCGTGTTCGTGGATCAGGGACAGCGTGCGATCGACATGCCGCGTCGCCTCGGGATGGAAACTGATAGAGGATGCACCCGCCTCGGCGAAATCCGGGATGATCCGGTCCACCGGTTCGACCATGAGGTGCACGTCCATTGGCGCGGTGACGCCGTAAGCGCGCAACGCATGCAGCACCATCGGACCGATGGTGAGGTTGGGCACGTAGTGGTTGTCCATCACGTCGAAATGGATCCAGTCTGCGCCCGCGTCGATGACCGCATCGACTTCCGCGCCGAGCTTCGCGAAATTCGCGGAAAGGATGGATGGAGCGATGACGCAAGGTTGTCTGCTCATTTCGATCTCTGCGGGAGTCTGCTGGCAAATGACGTCGGGCAATCGAATCGCGCGCGGGCGCGCTCCTACCGAAAGCCCCTTTCGGATTGTATGCGTTCCCACGCCGCGTTGATCTCGCCGGCGCGCGCCTCGGCCCGCCGGCGCAGATCCTCCGGCATGTTGCCAAGCCGATCCGGGTGATATTCGCTGATCAGCTTGCGGTACGCGCGTTTGATGGTGCGCTCATCGGCGTCGCGTGCCACCCCCAGCACCACGTATGGGTCGGGGCCGCTGCTGCGCGGCGGCGAGGCGCGATACCCCTCGTACGCCCCTGCGTGTGCGTAATCACCCGCCCGCGGACCCCCGGCACCGTGCCACGCGAAGCCCTTCATCGCGAGTAACGCCACGACTTGGATCTCGCTGATGCGAAGCGAAAACGCCACGCGTTTCAGGACCTGGAGCTTTTCATCGGTCAGTGGCCCATCGGCCAGCGCCACATCGCACAGCATGTCGAGGAACGGCATCACCGAACTGCGCCGCGGCAAACACCATGCGCGCAGGTCGACCAGTGTTTGCGCGATGTCGAAGTCAGGCGCCTTGCCCTTGTTGAAGGCGTCGATCGCGCGTCGGCGCCACAGAGCATCCAGTTCCAGGCGCGACATCAGCTTCTCGGCAATCGCGACCTCGGCTTCCGACACGCGGCCATCGCTCTTGGCCAACGCCCCCATCAGCGCGAACAGCGGTTCGACATAGCCGTCCTTGCCGCCGGTATGGGTGAGGCCGCCGAGCCAGCCGCTGTCGAGCAACAGGTGCCCGATGACAAGTCCGATCAGCGCACCCCCGAAGTCGCGCGTCACCAGCAAACCGATCACGAACCCGATCAGCTTGCCCCAGATCCTCATGGGCGCCCTTCCTGTGGCGGTTTGCAAGGCGACTGTGCTGCAAACCAGTGCGCCAACGCCTGCATATCCCTTTCGGTAAGTGGACCGGCCGCAGCACGCATCACCGGAACGTTGCGCTGGCCCGACCGGTACTCGTGCAGCGCCTGCAACAGATATTGGTACGACTGTCCGGCAAGGTTCGGCGCGCCGGGGATCCGGGCCTGGCCATCATCGCCGTGGCATGCCGCGCACAGACCCAACTGCGCCGGGCGTACCGGCGCGGCCGTTTCGGCCAACGCCACACCAGGGGCGAGCACAACCAGCATCAACGTCAAAACAAGCGACTTCCGCATCCCGTAAGTTTATCAGTCGGGCCTTCGCCAGCGTTGAACCACGCCGCGATCGCGGGATTACAATCGCGGTTTCGCCGTCGCTCTTGGTACGCCATGCCCACCACCTTGCTGCAATCGAAATTGCCCGGACTGGAACTTCTGCATCGCGGCAAGGTACGCGACGTGTACGCGCTGCCGGGCGATCGCCTGCTCATCATTGCGACCGACCGTTTATCGGCGTTCGATGTGGTGTTGCCTGACCCGATCCCCGGCAAGGGTGAGATGTTGACGCAAATCTCCAATTTCTGGTTCGGCAAGACCGCACATCTGGTGCCCAATCACCTTACAGGCATACCGGTTGTCGACGTGTTGCCGGCGGGCGTTGACGCGAAGCTCTACGCCAAGCGCGCGGTGGTGGTGAAACGCCTGAAGCCGGTACCCGTCGAGGCGATCGCGCGCGGCTATCTGATCGGCTCGGGCTGGAAGGACTACCAGAAGACCGGCTCGCTGTGCGGCATCACCCTGCCTTCTGGTTTGCGGCAGGCGCAGCAACTACCCGAACCGATCTTCACGCCTTCCACGAAGGCACCCAAGGGCACGCATGACGAGAACATCGGGTTCGAGGAGGTGATCGCCCAAATCGGCGCCGACCTCGCCCGGCAAGTGCGCAACGCAACGCTCGCGATTTATCGGTTCGCCGCCGATTACGCCGCCGAACGCGGCATCCTCATCGCCGACACCAAATTCGAATTCGGCACGGATGCCGAGGGAAAATTGCACGTAATGGACGAGATGCTTACGCCGGATTCCTCGCGTTTCTGGCCGGCGGAGCAGTACCGCACTGGCATCAGCCCGTCCTCCTACGACAAGCAGTTCGTGCGCGATTATCTGGAAACGCTGGACTGGGACAAGACGGCGCCCGGTCCGAAGCTGCCGCGCGAGGTGATTGAAGGGACCGCGGCAAAATATGCCGAGGCGCTACGAAAACTCGCGGGCCTCACACTGGATTGAATCGGAGGAGCGAAACGCTCTACCCCTGACGCAGCCCCGCCAGCGACGAAATCCTGGGCTTCACGTGAAGTCTTCCCGGATTGACTCGCGACATCCATGTCGCTCAACCTTCGGGCCGGCTTCGCCGTTCGCGTTTGCAATCCTGCAAACACAGTCGCTGCGCCGCATCCGGGCGACGCCGGCCTGTAAGATGCACTCATGCGCAGCATCCACGACTGGTTTGGCAGTTACGCCACAGACCACCAGAACCCCACCAACCGCGCAATCCACTGGGTATGCGTGCCGACCATCATGTGGGCGGTGATTGCCGCGTTGTGGACGGTTCCGGTGATCGCCATGTGGATGAAACCCGGGTTCTGGGCGTTCGTCGCGATGTTCGTGGCGTTCCTGTTCTACCACCGCTTGTCACGCAACCTTGGTTATGCGATGGCGTTGGTATTCATCGTCAGCGGCGTGATCGCGTGGGTGCTGTACAGCGTGCTGGGTCCGCGGGGGCTTTTGACCGTTGCCATCGTCTTGTTCGTGCTGGCCTGGATCGGGCAATTCGTCGGCCACGCGATCGAGGGCCACCGCCCCGCGTTCTTCGACAACATCGTGCAACTATTGATCGGTCCCGCGTGGTTGATGGGCAAGCTGATGCGGCGGTTGGGCATCGACTACTGAGATAACCAACAGTTCCGGCCATTCCAAGGTCATCGTCAATTTCGCCGGCGATAGCCCCCGGAATCCGGCTCTCTGCCTTGAGTGGGCGGGAAAGCTTGATTCCGGGTTCTGCCCGTACACGACGCAGACCGCCCCGGGATGACGACAGAAAAGGCCGCCCCATGATTTCGACGCAAGGGGTACGACGTCATTTATCGGCTGCCGAGATCGCGATTCAGCAACGCCGCCAAACGCGCGCCGGCCTGCCGCAAGCGTTGCTCCGCAATCGGGCGTTCGCGTTCGACGTAGGCTTCATCGATGAAACGGGATGACGGATAGACGCCGTCGTCGCGATCGATCCGGCAGGATTCCTCTGCCCACTCCGCCGGCGTGCCGCCGGTCGCGATCGGCGTGTGTTCGGTCAGCAGTTTGCGCGTGTATTGCGCGGAGGAAAGATGCGCATCGTCCAGCATCGTCGAATCCCAGATCCGGTGCAGGTTGGTGCCGCGACCGTGCCAGCGCACCTGGAAATCGTTGCCGCCTGCATCGTGCCGGTAGTCCGCGTGCAGCGGCTGGTGCACGTCTCCCACGAAATGCACCACGAAGGCGAGCGCCTCGGCGCGCTCGGCGGGGCTGTTCCGACGGTTCGCCAGGACCGCGGAATACTTTGCGATCGCCGCGACCACACACTCGCCATTACGGCAATCACGCGGCGGATCGTAAAGGCAATCGCCGGAATGAAAATTGACGAAGTGCAGATGTTTGGTTTGCTGGAACAAGGGTGGATCGGTGTAGCGAAGTTTGTCGGCCCACACCGCGACATCGGACAGGTGTCGCGCACCGCGCAGCGCCAGCAGCTTATGTGCTTCCGCCAACGCTTGCGGCGTCAACCGCGCCTCGGCCAGTCGCGCCACGACGCGATGCCCAAGCGGTCCCCAGGCAAACGCGGAAGGCGCGCACAACAGCGTGAGGGCCAGCACGAACATGACTGCTTTCGATCGGCGCCGCGGTGGAAATTGCAGATGCATGGCAGTCATCGTCGAAAGCGCCAGTTTGCCACGGATTGCGCGCCGGCCAGTCATGAAGAGATCCGCGAAAGGCGCTAAAATCATCTGTTTCAACCGACGCTTCAGGCAAAGGACCACACCATGGCGATCAAGGTCGCGATCAACGGCTATGGCCGCATCGGCCGCAACATCCTGCGCGCGCTGTACGAATCCAACCGAACCGGCGCGATCCGCATCGTCGCGGTCAACGATCTTGGCGATGCCGAGACAAACGCGCACCTGACGCAGTACGACACCGCGCATGGCAGGTTTCCGGGTACGGTCAACGTCGAAGGCGGCGACCTCGTGGTCAATGGCGACCATGTCAAAGTGCGTGCCGAGCGCGATCCGTCCAAATTGCCATGGAAGGACCTTGGTGTCGACATCGTGATCGAATCGACGGGCCTGTTCACCAAGCGCGACAAGGCCGCCGCGCATCTCGCAGCCGGCGCGAAGAAGGTGATCATTTCCGCGCCCGGCACCGATGTCGACGGCACGTTCGTGTACGGCGTCAACCACGACAAGATCAAACCTGGCGACACGATCATCTCCAACGCCTCCTGCACCACCAACTGTCTCGCCCCCTTGGCGAAGGTGTTGCACGAGAAGATCGGCATCGTGCACGGCCTGATGACCACCATCCATGCCTACACCAACGACCAGGTGTTGACGGATGTCTACCACAAGGACTTGCGGCGCGCGCGCTCGGCCACGATGTCGCAGATCCCGACCAAGACCGGCGCTGCCGTCGCGGTGGGCCTGGTGCTGCCGGAATTGAACGGACGGCTGGACGGTTTCTCCATGCGCATCCCAACCATCAATGTGTCGGCAGTGGATCTCACCTTCGTCGCACAACATCCGACCAGCAAGGATGAAATCGATGCGGCGATCGGCGACGCTGCAAACGGGGCCATGAAAGGCGTGATGGTCGTCAACACCAAACCGCTGGTGTCGGTGGACTTCAACCACAATCCCGCATCGTGTACCTACGACGCGACCCAGACCCGCGTGATGGGCGGTACGCTGGTCAAGGTGCTGGGCTGGTACGACAACGAGTGGGGTTTCTCGAACCGCATGCTGGACATGACCGAGGCGTTCGCGAACGTGAAGTGACCGGGCGCTGGGCGTTCCGAACCACACAAAGCGAAGCCCGCAGTGGCAACGCTGCGGGCTTTTTGTCGCCTCGACGCGGGCTCATACGAAGCAACTTTTTGCAGAAGCTGCGTGCAGGCGGCCCCTGCGCCGGGATGGCGAAGGCAATGGCTCGCCTTGGTCAGGCCAGCGCTTCCAGCGCCGCATCGTAATCCGGCTCGTGGGTGATCTCGTCCACGAGCTGCGTGTAGATGATCTTGTCATGGCCGTCGAGCACCACCACGGCACGCGCGGCGAGGCCGGCAAGCGGACCATCGGTCATCGCGACACCGTAGTCCTTCAGGAACTCACGGCCGCGCATCATCGACAGCATGGTGACGTTCTCAATGCCTTCGGCGCCACAAAAACGCGCCTGCGCGAACGGTAGATCGGCCGAGATGCACAACACCACCGCGTTGTTCAAACCCGCGGCGTCCTTGTTGAAGTGCCGCACCGACGCCGCGCATACCCCGGTATCGACACTTGGAAAAATGTTCAACACCTTGCGCTTGCCGGCAAAGTCGGCGAGCGTCTTTTCGGAAAGGTCGGCGCCGATCAGCTTGAACGCGGGCGCCTTGTCGCCGACTTGCGGGAAATGTCCCTCGACGTGGACGGGGTTGTCCTTGAATTTGACGCTGGACATGGGAAGTCTCCTTGTGTGTGAATGGCGGGGGCGCACCGGGGATCGCACCCTGCAAGTTGATTAGTCTAGCCGACGCTGGCGAACGAGGTTAGGCGGCACTGGACTTGCCGACGCCGCGATCGAGCAACGACAACTTGTCCGGGATGCCATCCCACAGATCCGCGCCCTCCATTTCCTGGATCTTGCTCGCAATCACCGGCCAGCCTTTCGCGAGCTCGGCATTGATCTCGAGGAATTGCTCCTGCCCGGCAGGCACGTCCATTTCCGGGAAAATCGCGTTGACCGGGCACTCAGCCACGCACAACGTGCAGTCGATGCACACGTCCGGGTCGATTGCCAGACAGTTCGGCCCCTCATGAAAACAATCGACCGGGCACACCTCCACGCAGTCGGTATATTTGCAGTTGATGCAGTTGTCCGTGACGACGTGGGTCATGGTGATGCCTCCGTAACCGACACCCGATCTACTCTGCACCACCAAACCAACTGCGGCATTGATGCGCGTCATTGATGCAAGTCATGGCCGTGGCGACGACAAAAGGCGACGCTTACGCCATGCCAAACGTCGTCCCCGCCAATCTCGACGAGTCGCGGCTCGCTACGCTGGTAGACCGCTTCTACGACAAGGTGCGCACTGATCCGTTGCTCGGCCCAGTGTTCGATCCTGTGGTCGACGACTGGGACGCGCACAAGGTGCTGATGACGTCGTTCTGGGCGACCGTCGCGCTGCGCAGCGGCCACTACCGCGGCAACCCGCTGGCAAAACACCAGCCGCTGCCGATCGGTGTTATGCATTTCCGGCGCTGGCTCGGCTTGTGGCGCGAGACCGCGCAAGAACTGCTGGACCATGAGTCGGCGGCACTGATGACCGGTTACGCCGAGCGCATCGGCTACGGGATGCGGGTCGGAATGGGGCTGTCCGGCCACCAACGCGGACGCGAGTCTGGCATCCCGATCCGCGCGTGCCAACAACGCCCGGCCATGGCGCCTGCGACGCCGGTGACTACCTGATCATCGATTGGCCGTCTGCGGGCTCCAGTTCGCGTTCGCCAGCAATTCGCTGACGACCTGCGCCACGACAATCTGATCGCGCCCGCGGGCTTTCGCCGCATACATCGCATCGTCGGCATTGCGCAGCCAGCTTCCGACATCGTGGCACCGATTGCCATCGAACAAGGCCACGCCAATGCTGATGGTGACTTCCAGATCGTCCGGCGCATTCGGAAAATCCGTTGTGGTGACTGCATTGCGCATTTGCTCGGCAAGACGCAACGCCAGCGTGCCGCCGATACGCGGACACAACGCAATGAACTCCTCTCCACCCAGCCGTGCCAGGTGCCCCCGCGTGCCGACAACTTCCCGCAACCGTTGCAACGACACGTTGAGCACGATGTCGCCGAACGGATGCCCGCAGCAATCGTTGATCTGCTTGAAGTGATCGAAGTCGAACAACAACAGCGCGTGCAGTGGCGGTTTGTCTGGCTCACGCTTGCTGAGCAGATCCCCCGCGCGCCTGAAAAAGCCGCGACGATTGTCGACGCCGGTCAACGGGTCCTCCAGTGCCTGCCGCCGAAGCTCGCGGGCGTGTCGTCGTTGCGCGCGCAACAGCAGCAGCAGCGATACGATGCCAACCACCAAGCCCAGCGCCGCAATCGCGGCTGCGAGCAATGTAATGCGCGAACGGCGCAGTTGAATCGCGTTGCGGGCGGCCTCGGCTTCGGCGGTGCGGAGTTTCAAGCCACTCATCTGGTTGTTCCGCTCGAGTTCCTGAATGCGAATTTCCTTCTCGTGCGCCGTATACCGTGCTGCCAGTTCCGCTTCCTGTGCATTCAGATTGTGCGACCAGTGCGACTTGGACACGTCCAGTGCCTCGCGCTCGGCCGACAACGCCAGCTTCAGGTCGCCGTTCCGTTCGGCGAGACGAGATTGTTCCTGCAACAGATCGGGCAGTTGGCCCTTGAGACCGGCCTTGCGCGCCTCTTCCACCGTCGAAGCGATCAGCTCCGTGGCATCGCGGTGCCGACCCAAGGCTTCCATCGCGCGAGCGATGTCGTATTGCGAATTCAACGCGTCGGACTGACGGTCCGCGGCTCGCTCATCCGCCAGCGAAGCGCGCGACAGCTTGAGTGCCTGTTGGGGATTACCTTGCTTCAGGTATACCTGTGCAAGATTGTCACCCACCATGAGTCCCTGAGAGTGGTCGCCCGCCTTGCGATAGAGCGCTCGCGCCTCCTCGTAAAACCGGGCCGCCCCGGCGTATTCCCTCAGACCGTAGGCGTTGTTGCCCTCGTTGTTCAAGGCTTGGGCCCGATTCCAGTCGTCGTGCAGTACCACGAACGCCGTCTCGGCTTCCCGGCACAGCGGCTGCGAGCGCCGGTACTCGGAGGCCATGCTGTAGGCGTCGCACAACTGGAACTTGGCCAGCGCCCTGCGAGCAGGGTCGGGACTGTCCAGCTGCAGGGCAGCCGCGTGCAAAGCATCCGCGACGCCGCCCCCATCACCGTTGGCGATGCGCATGTCTGCGGACAGGAAGCCCGCGTAGGATGCTGCAAGCCGATCGTGCCCGACGCTGCCCAGACTCTTCAGGCGTGCGATCGCCTCGGTGACTGCGGCATCCTCTGAAATATTGACGCCGGCATGCCCCATCCACCACAGGGCCTCGCGTTCGCCATCCGGGTCGTGCGCGTAGTCGCCGGCATCCAGGGCCGCGCGTACCTTGGCTATGAGCACGCGCGGATTGCTGGTCGACAACGTGCGCATCTCGACGGGTGGCAGCATCGCCGCCACCGATACGCCCCATGCAGCCCACAGCAGCAATCCCGCCAGAATCTTCCGCATCCACCCACTCCTCGGGATCATGATCTGACCCTGGGGGGTATGTTGCAAGGATTGGACCAGTAAACTTGCCGGATGCACATAGGCCCCCTCTCCATCGACCCGCCCGTGGCGTTGGCCCCGATGGCCGGCGTTACCGACAAGCCCTTCCGTCGGCTCTGCAAACGGTTAGGCGCGGGGCTGGCTGTTTCCGAGATGACCACCGCCGACCCGCGTCTGTGGCGCACCCCGAAGTCGCTGCACCGGATGGACCACGCGGGCGAACCCGATCCGGTCGCGGTGCAGATTGCCGGTTCGGGCCCGGCCATGCTGGCCGAAGCCGCACGCTACAACGTCGACCACGGCGCGCAGTTGATCGACATCAACATGGGCTGTCCGGCCAAGAAAGTGTGCAGCGCCTGGGCGGGTTCTGCGTTGCTCGCCGACGAGGCGCTGGTCGCGCGGATCTGCAAGGCGGTGGTGGAAGCCGTCGATGCGCCGGTGACGCTGAAGATCCGTACCGGCCAGACGCCCGGACACCGCAATGCACTGGTGATCGCACACATCGCCGAGGACAGCGGCATCGCCGCGCTGGCGGTACACGGCCGTACCCGCGCCGAGAAATACGCAGGTCACGCCGAATACGACACCATCGCCGCGGTCAAGGCATCGGTGGGCATCCCGGTGTTCGCGAACGGCGACATCGACTCGCCCGAAAAGGCGCGCGAGGTGCTGGATTACACCCGAGCCGATGCACTGATGATCGGCCGTCCGGCGCAGGGTCGTCCGTGGATTTTCCGCGAGATCGCGCATTTCCTCGCCACCGGGGAGCTGCTGGCGGCGCCCGGCATTGCCGTGGTGCGCGACGTGCTGCTCGGTCATCTCGACGATCTTTATGCCTTCTACGGCGAGCCGATGGGCGTCCGGATTGCGCGCAAGCACCTTGGCTGGTACGCGAAGGACCGTCCCGAAAACACGGCGTTCCGGGCGGTCGTCAACGCCGCCGAATCCGCGCGCGAGCAATGGCGCCTGACCCGCGATTATTTCGATGCACTGGCTGCCGGCGCGCCACGCGAATTCGCTGTGGCAGCGTGAGCACATCGGGATGCTCGATCCCTCACGGGGCGGCAGTGGCGAAGCGAATCCCTCGGCCGGATGCCCGAAGGCCGCTTGGCATCAGCACTAAAGCAGCCATGCAATCCGCGCGCGCCGCCTGTATGATAATTGGTTGATTCATCTTTCCATCCGCATCAAGGGATACAAGCCACGATGAGCCGTTACCTGTTCACCTCCGAATCGGTGTCCGAGGGCCACCCGGACAAGGTCGCCGACCAGCTTTCCGACGCCATGCTCGATGCGATCCTGGCGCAGGACAAGCACGCCCACGTGGCCTGCGAAACCATGGTAAAAACCGGCGTAGCCATCATCGCCGGCGAAATCACCACCGACGCCTGGATCGATGTCGAGTCGCTCGCACGCAAGGTTATCCTGGACATTGGCTACAACTCGTCCGAAGTTGGTTTCGACGGCGCCACCTGCGGCGTACTGAACCTGATTGGCAAGCAGTCGCCCGACATCAACCAGGGCGTCGCCCGCAAGAAACCCGAACAACAGGGCGCGGGCGATCAGGGCATGATGTTCGGTTACGCCTGCAATGAAACCCCCGAGTTGATGCCGGCCGCTGTCTTCTACTCGCATCGACTGGTCGAACAGCAGGCCAAGGTGCGCAAGGCCGGCAAGCTGAAATGGCTGCGCCCGGATGCGAAGTCACAGGTCACCCTGTTGTACAACGACGACAACACCGTCGCCGGCCTCGACGCCGTGGTGCTGTCCACGCAACACGATCCGTCGGTCAAGCAGACAGATTTGATCGAGGGCGTGCGTGAATACATTCTCAAACCCGTGCTGCCGAAGAAGTGGCTAGATGCATTGCCGAAGAACAAGGTGCACATCAACCCGACCGGCAAGTTCGTGATTGGCGGCCCGGTTGGCGACTGCGGCCTGACCGGTCGCAAGATCATCGTCGACACCTACGGTGGCATGGGCCGCCATGGTGGTGGCTCTTTCTCCGGCAAGGATCCTTCCAAGGTCGATCGTTCCGCAGCCTACGCCGCACGCTACGTCGCCAAGAACATCGTCGCCGCCGGCTTGGCCGATCGCTGCGAAGTGCAGCTGTCCTACGCCATCGGCGTGGCCGAACCGACTTCGATTTCGGTCACCACGTTCGGCACCGGCAAGATTTCCGACGGCAAGATCGAAAAACTGATCCGCAAGCATTTCGATTTGCGCCCATACGGCATCATCAAGATGCTGGACTTGATCCACCCGATCTACCAGCTCACCGCGTCGTATGGTCACTTCGGCCGCAAGCCCTTCCAGCACACCTACAAATGGGAGGAGCGCGAGCGCGGCAAACCGGTCAAGAAATCCGAAACTGCCACCGCATTCACGTGGGAAAAAACCGACCGCGCCGACGAACTGCGCAAGGCGGCGAAGCTCAAGAGGTAGAAGCCTGCGCGCAGGCGACTGATGACATCAGGAAGCGGGCCGCAAATGCGGCTCGCTTCATTTCTTGTGAAGGAAACCTCTATTCGCGCATCAACCGGTGTTCTGCAGTCCCCGCGACACGCCGTTGACGCAAGTGGCCAAGGCGCGCAGCAACGCGTCGTCGCCGCGGTCGGCGGCGCGCCAGCGACGCAACAGATCGACCTGCAGCAGGCTCATTGGATCGACGTACGGATTGCGCAGACGGATGGACAGCGCCAGTCGGCGATCGTCAACGAGCAGTCCGGCGCGCCCCTTGAGTCGCAACAACCCATCGCGCGTGCGCACGAATTCATCGCTCAATCGCGGATAGAAGCGTTCGTGCAGATCGCCGGACAGCCGTGAAAATACGCCGGCGATATCCATATCCGCCTTGGCCAGCACCATCTCGACGTCGTCCAGCAACGTGGCCAGAAACGGCCAGTCGCGGGACATTTCGGCCATGGCGTCCTCGCCGAATTCCTCGACACCGCGTGCCAGCGCGGTCCCCAGCCCATACCATCCGGTCATGATCGTGCGGGACTGCGTCCACGCGAACACCCACGGGATTGCGCGCAGATCCTCGATGCCGTGCATGGCGCGCCGGCTGGGCGGACGCGAGCCGATGGTCATGCGCTCGATTACATCGATGGGCGTCGCGGCCCGGAAGTAGTCAACGAAGCCAGGTGCGCTCACCAGTTCCCGGTAAGCATCGCGGCTGTAACCCGCCAGTTTCTCCATACGGTCGCGCCAGACTTCCTCGCGCGGTTCAGGTTCGCGCGGCCGCAGGCTGGCCCTGAGCACGGCCCCGACGGTTTGTTCCATGTTGCGCAGGGCAAGCGCTCGAATTCCGTACTTGCGATGGATGACTTCGCCCTGTTCGGTAATCCGTAGGCTGCCTGCCACTGCGCCGCGCGGCGAAGCCATCAACGCTGGCGTGATGCGGGATCCGCCGCGGCTGGCCGAACCTCCCCGGCCATGGAAAAAACTGACGGCGATGCCGGATTCCTTCGCCACATCCAGCAGCTCGACTTGCGCGCGCTGCAGCGCCCAGCGGGCGGCCAGGATGCCGCCGAATTTGGCGCTGTCGGAATAGCCCAGCATGATCCACTGGCGATCGCCGCGCGCCGCAAGGTGCGCGCGGTAAACCGGGTCCGCCAGCAACGCACGCAGAGTGGCCGCACCTTGCTTGAGATCGTCGACCGTCTCGAACAGCGGCGCGATGTCGAGCGGAACGGCCTGTCCGGCGGGCAACGGATCTCCGTAGCGGGCCAGCGCCAACACCGCCAGCACGTCGGCCGCCGAACGCGCCATGGAAATGATGTACGGGCCTATGGCGTCGCCGTCGTGCCGCCGCTGCGCATCGGCGATCGTCGCGAAGACGGCACGCAGACGTTCCACGACAGGGTCGTCGCTCGCATCGAACGACCGTTTGCCGGCGGCGTGGGGACGCAGCACTTCGGCGCGTTGGGTGGGATCGCGTGAAGGCCAGTCGTCATCATTCAGCAACAGTGTCAGCGCGTCGTCGTGCGCACGTGAGTCTTGGCGCACGTCGAGCCGCGCCAGGTGGAAACCGAAGCTGCACACGCGCCAGCCGAGACGGCGCACCGCGAAAAGGCCGGCGTGGTCGCCCCTGTGGGCGCCGAGGCTGGCTACGATCAGGGTTACGTCGTCGGCGAATTCGGCAGCATTTCGATAGCCGCCTTGCGTATCCGTGGCGGTGGCCTCCAAGCGTGCTCGCATCAGGGTCAGGAGGCAACGGTAGGGCATGCCCGCATGCCGCGGCCGGATTGAGGCGGCCGCCTCCGGCATGAGTCCACGGTAGTTGTCGAGCTTTTGGCGCAGCGCATCCGAGACCGACACGCGATCATCGGTCTGGCTGAGCAGCCGTTCCAGCCGCGCGCACTCGGAGATGTGGCGTTGCAGCACCAGTGCGCGCTGCGCGCGCAAGGTCTCGTTGATGGTGTCGGCGCCGACGTTGGGGTTGCCGTCCATATCCCCACCCACCCAGGAACCGAAGCGCAATACCCGGGCCATTTCCGGCTGGATATCGTAGACATCCTGCAACGCCCTTTCGAACGTCTCGTAGAACACCGGCAGGACCTGGTAGATCGGATCGGCCAGATAGAACCCGACATGCTCGAATTCGTCACGCACATCGGGGCGGACACGCGCGGCTTCCGCGGTTTGCCAGGAGGCCGTGATCGCGTTGCGCATCAATTCGCGGCCGACAGCGCGTTCACGCGGCGTGCGTGCGGGATCGAAATCCTCGACGAGCGCGCGCACGATCGTCTGTTCCTTTTCCAGCAACGAACGGCGTACCGCCTCGGTAGGGTGCGCGGTGAACACCGGTTCGACATCGAGGCGTTCGATCCACGCCACCAATTCGTCGGCTGTGACGCCTCGCGCCTTCAATGCCCCCAGCACGTCGACCAGCGATTCCGGCTGCGGCGCCGCGCCCGCCAATTGGTAGTCTCGGCGACGGCGAATGCGATGAACGCGTTCGGCAAGATTGACCACCTGGAAATAAGCGGCGAACGCCCGCCCCATCGCTTCGGCATCCTGCGCGTCGAGACCATCGAGTTGCCGCGCCAGGTCGGCGCCGTCCGCGCCGTTTTCGCGACGGCGGATGGCCGCCATGCGCACCGTCTCGACCCGCTCGAAGAACGCTTCGCCGCCCTGCTCCGCCAGCATCTGCCCGACCAAGGCACCGAGCCGGCGTACGTCGTCGCGCAAGGGCTCGTCCTGCGGCGGAAATGCAATATCGCGCAAGGCGTCGGTTTCGGCGGATTTGCTCATGCGAAACTCACGGCACGGACCTGCCCATCATACGCGGCGGCTTCCGGGCTTCGATCTACGCGGAGGCGTAATACACGGCCGAACGCCACGCACGGGTATTCATCCTTTCATCGCGACGAAAGGATATATAATGATTATTCGCCCGCCGAGGGGCGCTGCGACTCCGTGCGAATCGGAGCCAGGCTCGGTGCGGCCTTCCTCTCCAACCGCGCCCGTCGAAGCGAGTCCGCCGGACTCACCAGAACGGAGCTAGTCATGAATGCTGTCGCCAAAGATTCCGTGAAACAGGATTACAAGGTGCGGGACATCGCGCTGGCCGATCTCGGCCGCAAGCGCATCACCATGGCCGAGCAGGAAATGCCGGGCCTGATGTCGATACGTGCCAAGTACGCACCACAAAAGCCGCTGAATGGTGTTCGCGTCACCGGCTCACTGCACATGACCAAGGAAACCGCGGTGCTGATCGAAACCTTGGTCGCGCTGGGCGCCTCGGTGCGCTGGGCCTCGTGCAACATCTTCTCGACCCAGGACGACTGCGCCGCCGCGATCGCCGCCGAAGGCATCCCGGTGTTCGCGTGGAAAGGCGAGACGCTGGAGGAATACTGGCAATGCACGCTGGACGCGCTGACCCATCCGGGCGTGCACGGCCCTGAACTCATCGTCGATGATGGCGGTGACGCGACGTTGCTGATCCACAAGGGCGTCGAGATGGAAGACGGCTCGAAGTGGGTGGACGCACCCGGCGCCAACCATGAAGAGCAGGTCATCAAGGACCTGCTGAAGAAGACGCGCACGGAGCGCGCCGGCTTCTGGAAGAAGGTCGCGAGCGAATGGCGCGGTGTGTCGGAGGAAACCACCACCGGCGTGCATCGTCTTTATCAGCTCGCCGAAGCCGGCAAGCTGCTGGTCCCCGCGATCAATGTCAACGATTCGGTCACCAAGAGCAAGTTCGACAATCTGTACGGCTGTCGCGAATCGCTGGCCGACGGCATCAAGCGCGCGACTGACCTGATGGTCGCGGGCAAGGTGGCGGTGGTGTGCGGTTACGGCGATGTCGGCAAGGGCTGCGCGCATTCGCTGAAAGGCTTCGGCGCGCGCGTGATCGTCACCGAGATCGACCCCATCTGCGCGCTGCAGGCCGCGATGGAAGGTTTCCAGGTCGCGACCATCGAAGACACGCTCGGCATCGGCGATATCTATGTCACCACCACCGGCAACCGCGACGTGATCACGCTCGAGCACATGCAGCGCATGAAGAACCACGCGATGGTATGCAACATCGGCCATTTCGACAACGAGATCCAGGTCGAACGGCTGCAGAAAACGGCCAAGCACATCAACATCAAGCCGCAGGTCGATCTCTACACGTTCGACGACGGCACCTCGATCTACCTGCTGGCTGAAGGGCGCTTGGTCAACCTCGGCTGCGCGCATGGGCATCCATCGTTTGTGATGTCCAACAGCTTCAGCAACCAGACGCTTGCGCAGATCGACCTGTGGGCCAACAAGGGCAAGTACGAAAAGACCGTCTATCGGCTGCCCAAACAGCTCGATGAGGAAGTCGCGAGGCTGCACCTCGAGCAGATCGGCGTGAGGTTGACCAAGCTCACGCCCGAACAGGCCGACTACCTCGGCGTGCCGGTGGAAGGACCGTACAAAGCAGATCACTACCGCTACTGATCGGCTGGCCTACCCAGATCGAAGGTCGCGGTAAAGGGCGCGGCACAGGTCGCGCCCTTGTCATTGACCGATCGCAGTGACGTACGCGACACCGCGCGCTCAACCTGCCCCATCAAAACCTTGAAGCTCAGGCACATGGGGCGCGTAATGACGCCAGCGCCCTACCGACGTCGTATAGACGGGCTGGCGCGCCTGCCAGACGCTGGCCGATTGCACCGGCGTGACGTTTTTGGAGGGCCCGCCGTCGGCTTCCGGCGCTCCGATGAAAGTGCGCAGCGCCGCGAGCGTCGCTCCCGGCTCGGCTACCAGCGTTTCATAATCCAGTTCGTGTACCGGGATGCGCAACGTTTGCTTCCAATGTCGCATCAGCGCGTCGTGACAGGTCATGTACGCCTTCATGTCGTCGAAGTCGTACGCAAACGCCAAGTCGGGATGCGCAAAATCCTGACTCCACAGCGATAGCGCAGTATCGCGACGATCGCGGCGCAAGTGGATCACCTTCGCCTGCGGGAACATTGCGGCGGCGATGTGAAGGTAACGATAGTTCAGCGGGTCCTGATCGAGATACCAGGTGGCTGGCACGTCATCCTGGATCGCCAACGTGCGGTACAGCGTGGCCGCTTCAGCCAGTGCCGTGCGGTTACCGAGATGGCCGCCCCCAACAAGCCGGTCCGCGATGAAGCGCAACGCACGCAATTCACCCCGATCACGCGTCCCGGCCGTGCGTGACAACAAGGTCGCGGTCAGCGTCGTACCGGTACGCGGCAACCCGATGATGAAGACCGGCACGAACGCTACTCCCGAGGCGCCGGTGGCGTCTGTCACCGGCTCCCGCGTGCGTGCGGCAACGAATCGCTGCCATGCCGCGGGACTCCATGGCGACACCGCATGAATCATCGCATTGGCCTCCCGCAACGTACTCGCTGCCGCGGCGTAGTCGGCAAGATCGTTTTGTGCCTTGGCCAGGGCGAATCCGGCGGAAGCGCGTGAACGCGCAGAATAGCCGGCATCGGCGAAGTGCCGGGCGAATCGTGCGATTTCGGTATCCGCGGGATCGACGAAACGGCGGGTGTTGGCCAGCGCGCCCAGTACGTGGTGCCTCCCCAGGTCGACGCCGGCGTCCAGCGCCGCCAGATAGCGCGCGCGCGCGGTGTCGAAATCGCCCGTCTCGCGCGCCACGTTGCCCGCCAGCACCAGCAATTCCGGTTCCACTGCGCCCGCCGCGAGCGCACCCGCACATATCTGGCTGGCAATGGCGTGCCGGTCGCACTGCTGGGCAAACCTGGCGCAGCGAATGCTCAATGCGGGCTCGAAGCTGTTCGCGCGACACACCGCGAGCAGGGTCTCGGCCGCCGCACCGAGGCACCCCCGACTCTGCTGTACTTTGGCCAGCAACATCGCCACGTCTTCACGCGCGGGCTCGTGAGCGCAGAGTTCGCGCAACAGGACTTCGGCACGCTCGATCTCATTGCGCTGCCACATCGCCTCGGCGGCAGCAAATTGCTTGTCGATGAAATTGGTGGAAACCCCCGGCATTGGACATCCATGGCGGCACCTTCCTTTATGATACCCAGTCCGTCCGCAACGATCCCACCGGCATGAACCTTCACCAAGTCGCCCCTACCGCAATTGTCCGCAGCATGCCCAAGGCGCACGCATGACCGCGCCGCGACTGCAAGGGCTGGACAACGTGGCGTCGCAACTTGTCGTCGCCACCGCCCAAGCACTGGCGCTGGGGCGGGCCGACCAAGCCGCCGAGCAACTCAAGCCCGCATTGGCGTCCCACCCGGGACATCCGGAAGTGCTGCGCCTGCATGCAGGCATCCTCAACCTGCGCGGAGAATTTCCGGCTGCGCTGACAGCCATGCAGCGCGCCGTCGAGCTGCGGCCGGTGGATCCTTTGTACTACAACACCCTGGGTACAATACTGGGCACCTCGGGCGATTACGATGGCGCCATCCGCGCCCTGCGCCGTGCCTGTGAACTTCAACCCGGACTAGCGATCGGCTGGTACAACCTCGGCTTGATGCTTGTGCGCTGCGTGCGCAACAATGAGGCGACCAACGCATTGCAGCGGGCTGTGGAACTGGCACCCGACAACATGGATGCACGCGCGTTGCTCGGCGACATGTTGCGAGTCGGGGGCCACGTTGAGGAATCCACCGCGCAATATCGCAAGGTATTGGCAGAGCGCCCGTGGGCCGGCATGGCATGGTGGGGTCTGGCCGATTTGCGCACCGGAGCGTTTACGGCCCGTGATGTCGAACGCATGCGGACTGCACTGCGCGACTCTCGCGCCAGCGACGATGATCGCGTCGCGATCGGCTTTGCACTTGCCATGGCCCTCGACGAACAAGATCGGTATGATGAGTCACTGGGTGCCTTGAACCACGCCAATGCGATCGCGCGTGTACGCCAGCGCTGGGATACCAAGGGATTCTCGGCGGCCGTTCGCGCCATCGACGAGGCCTTCGCGTCGCCGCCCGCCCCGGCGCCGGAAGCCGAGCTCGGACATGAAGCCCTGTTTGTCGTCGGCATGCCGCGTTCGGGCACCACACTGGTCGAACAGATCCTTGCCTCACACACGCAGGTGGAAGGCACGGGCGAACTGCCGGATCTGTCCCTCGTACTCGCCGAAGAATCGCGCCGCCGTGGCCAGCCATTTCCTCTCTGGGTTGCCGACATGCAACCGGGCGACTGGCAACGCCTAGGCGAGCGTTACCTCGAGCGCACGGCCTACTGGCGTCAGCGGCGCCCCATGTTCACCGACAAGCTGCCCGGCAACTGGATGTACATCGGCGCAATCCGCGCGATGCTTCCAGGGGCACACATCGTGATCTGCCGTCGCGACCCGCTGGAAACCTGCTTCTCCTGCTATCGCCAGCACCTGTTCAACAACGAATACACGCGCACGCCCGAGGATCTCGCCGCGTTCTGGCGCGACTTCGATCGCAGCGCCACCCATTGGGTCCAATTGCACCCCTCGCACGTGTACCAGCACGGCTACGAGGCACTGATTGCCGAGCCGGAGCAGGCCATCCGCAATCTGCTCGATGCCTGTGGCCTGCCGTTCGAGGATGCGTGCATCAATTTTCACGAGAACCGGCGTGAAGTGCGTTCTCCGAGTGCCACACAGGTCCGGCAGCCATTACGCGCGGACACCGCCCACGCGGAACGTTACGGGGATCTACTTGACGCGTTGCGCGTGTGCCTGGGCGTGCCGTCCTACACCGCCAGCACCCGAACTTGATCAGTCCGTGCAACGAAGATGCGTGGCTTTCAGCAGTACGCGCGGAGGTACTACGCAGCGATCTGCGGCGCGCGCGGAGTATCGCGGACCGGGCTGTCGAGGCATTTCCTGCATCGCTCGAGTTGCGGCGTGCGCAAGCAGGCATTCTGCAACAGTGCGGCATGGTCGATGCAGCCGAAGATGCGCTGCGCGTCCTGCTGGCGAAACATCCCGGCGACGCCGCGTCGGCGTTCTCGCTGGCACGCCTGCTGCGTGATCGGGGCCGCACGGCCGCCGCCGCCGAGGCAATGCGCATGGGTATCGCTGCAAATGCGAACAGACGGGATGCAAACCTCGCGATTGCCGCGATCGAACTGCTCGATGAGTGCGACCGCAAACACGACGCTGCGGCGATCGCCGAGGCCGCCATCGCGGCGAACCCGGACGATCCTCGCTTGCACGCCTATGCCGGCATGCTCGCGATCCAGATGGGTGAATTCGAACGCGCACGCGAGCATTACGTGTATGCACTGGATCACGATCCGCGGGCGGTCGAATGGCATGTGCCGATCGGACTATCGAGCACCTTGCGTTACGAGGATACGACGCATCCAGATTTCGCACGCTTCCGCGCCGAACTGCAGCGCGACGGGCTTCCCGACCTCGCACGCGCTGAACTGCATTTCGCACTCGGCAAGGCCTGCGACGACATTGGCGATTACGCCGGTGCCACACAACACTTCAAATCCGGAAACGCGATCCGCAAGCGCGGCTCGGCGTGGTCGCGCAAGATCTGGCGACGCGGGATCGAGGCACGTCTTGCGGCGCCACCGAACACGCCGCACGCCAAGCGCACGCCGGGCTTCTCGCCGATATTCATCGTGGGGATGCCGCGCAGCGGCACCACACTGCTGGCGGAACGACTGGCGTGGCTTCCAGGAATCTGCAATCGCGGCGAACAACCGTGGCTCGCCCGGCTCGCGCTACAGCCCGATCTGAACGGTGCGCACAACTCAAGCGCGCCGCAGCGCGCCGCGGCGACCTATGCATCCCGCGTTCGCCAGGACGACGCCGGTGACGCGCAGTGGTTTATCGACAAGCAGCCGTTGAATTTCCGCTACGTCGATCTTGCGTTGGCAATGTTTCCCGATGTGCACATCATCCATTGTCTGCGCAACCCGCGTGACAACGCCTTGTCACTGTGGATGCAGTGCTTTCTGGAAGATGTCCAGGGCTACAGTTACGACTTCGGCGACATCGCACTGGTCATGCGCGACTGCGACAAGTTGATGGCGCATTGGCAGGCCCGATATCCGGATTTCATCCGCACGCTCCGTTATGAGGATCTTGTCGCCTCACCACGGGACGCTGTCATGGCGCTGGCTGAGTGGATCGGCGTTCCGGCTGCGACTGCCAAAACTGTCATGATGAATCCACCATCCGGCAACGTGATCAGCACTGCCAGTCTGTGGCAAGCACGCCAGCCCGTGAACACGCGATCAATCGGTCGCTGGAAACACTACGCGCCACATCTGCCGGAATTGTTGCGATTTTCAGAACCGGGATCGTCTGGTTGACTGACTCGCTCAGCCCGTAGCGGGCTCCAGCTTGAAAGCCAGGGTGTAGCGGGGCGCATAACAGATCCGGTTCGGGGGGCGCCCTACATGGGTAATCCTGCCATCGAAGACCACCAGCCGCCCCGGTCTGGGCGTCACCACCGCTTCGGCATCCATTTGCGAGTTGAAGAAGAGTGTCTCGCCACCCCATTCCACGCTCCATTCCGGAGCGATATACCACAAGGCGGTCAGGTCCCTCTCTTCTGGCCTGCAATCTGTGTGGGTGAACAGCATGTCTCCATAAGCGGCGTAATTGCAGTAGCTTCGGTAGACGCGATATTTCGTAGCCTGTTCGAAGTCATGCGCGGCATCCATGGTGGGTTGATAGACTGGAAGCTGTGTCGCGGTCTCCAATGGAATCTCGGTCACCCAGTGCCGGTAACTGCCGGTATCGGGCCGTGCGATTTCTGTGCGAGCAAAACCGGCCTTCGTGAAGGCGGTGGTGAGCTGCTGGATGGCGGTCAGCGCCACGAGACCGTCATAGACGCGGATTGGGCGGTCCTCGATTGACTGAGAGCGGGTAAGCGGCACGACTGTCTCCTGGTTGCAAACCCTGCGCGGAATGAAGATTGCCGCGTTATTTCTGGCCAAGAATTGGAGTGTCGTCCGCCCCGTTCACTGGCGTCAAGCCCAGCGCGCGCCGCAAGGGGTCTAGCAGCTCGCCGTATCGAGGTGCGCGGCCCACACTTTTCTGCAGCGGCTGGCGTACCTGCCCCGCGCTGGCCGTGCGTACGCTCCGGCTCGACTCGTGGGAATGCAAACATGCTTCCTCGAACGGCAGGCCACAGAAATCCAGCAGCCCACGTATTTCCACCTCGGGTTCCGCGACCAACGCTTCATAGCTGTGTTCGCGGATATGGCCCGATTCACGATTCGCCCAGTGCGACACCGTCCGGTCGAAATCTTTCCAGTAGGACGCGATGTCATCGAGCCTGAACGTGAAATCCCAGCCTGCAAAGAAAAACTGCTTGAAGCACGACCAGCAATTTTCCAGCGGGTCACGCCGGCAAACCACGATCCGCGCCCCCGGCAACATTGCCCGGATCGCGCCGATGAACAACCAGTTGCTCGGCATCTTGTCCGTGAAAACCGGGCGGCGCCTGCGCCAGCGTGCCGTCAAGTCGAGATAGCGCCGACCGAGCCTTTTCCAGTCTTGTTGAGTGGCCGCTGCCACCCACCCGGGATATGGCGTACGAAGTCGTGCGGATTCCTCGGTAAGTACGCGTCCCAGATCGCCCAATTCGTTGGCACCCTCGACGCGTGAGTGCGAAGCGATGATCTGCTCGGTGAGGGTGGTGCCGGAGCGTGGCAACCCGACGATGAAAATGGCTTCGCTGCCGAAATGGGGATCGCCGACCACCGCATGCGGCGCCGCAAACACCTGTTCGGAGTGCTTGACCTGTTCGCTGAATCGCGATGCAGACCAATGTATTTGGCCGCGTTTTCGTTCATTGGCATCCATCAGGAGCGAAAAAGCGTCCTGATAGGATCCCGCATCTTCGTAGGCCTTGGCCAGCGCGAACTCGATCAGCAGACGATCCGGGTCCTGGACGGTGGCTTCCCGCAGCATCCGTTGCATCTGCTCAATCTCCGATTGTGCGAAGGGTAGCGTCTTGATGTTCGCGAGACTGAACCACGCCGCCCCAAAATCGGGATGTCTTGCCAGCACTTGCCGGTAGGTGGCCGCCCCTTCTTCGACGTGGCCCGCGTAAACCAGCGCGCTGCCAAGCTTGAGCAGGGCCGGCACGTATCCGGGCGCGAGTTTGATGGCTTGCTCGAGAGCCGCCACCGCGGCTTCCAATTCTTCGTACTGGAAGCAATGTTCTCCAAGATCGAAAAACACCAACGCCGAATCGGGCAACAGCTCAACCGCCTTCTTTCGCAGCTCGTATGCTTCTTCGATGGCGCCCGCCCGTTCCAGTGTTTCGGCATATTGCCGGTACAACAGGGCGTCGTCGCCCCCCTGTTGCAGGGCCAGTTCGTAGTATCTCCGGGCGGCCGCGAAATCGCCCTCTTCCGAGTACACCAAACCCGCCATGCGCAGCACATCCGGTTGCATCGGCGCCCGTGCCAAGGCCGCGATCATCGCGCTGCGTGCAAGATCCGGGCGGTGGTGAACCAATGCGTCACTGGCTTGCTGGATCAGCACCCTCACCGTTCCAGGAAGCCTGGACTGGCGCTGCTCGATTCTTGCCGCATCGACGTCCGGCAGATCAAACAGACGCTCGTTCATTTCGGAAGGGCCGGAAATGGCAGGCCACCGGATTGCTGACCCATTGTGTCATCCGCGCAACATACGGCTACAGAACGTGCGACGGTTCCCACGTCAATCCGCAGCATAATTCCAGTGTTCCAGCATGGGACGCAGGATCGGGAGCACCGGCTCGAAATATTCCCGATAACGGTGCCACCGGTTCAAGCCCTTCGAGTTGATGGGTTCGATGACCTGGGTATAGCTGGGCGTGGCGATATAGCCCTTTTCCCGCGCGCGCACATCGAAATGCAACATGGATTCGGCGTCACCGAGCTCCAAAAATTCGGCGATGCGACGCGTCTGACCGGGAGTGTCGGCCACCAGATCCTCATAGCGCGAGACGAATACGTCTGGCTTGATCAGGTCCACGTGGTAAAGCCAGCATTCCATGGCCGTCAAATAAGCCTGTGCAAGCCGTTCAAGCGATTGGCTGGCGGCAGCCAGTACCGCGGAACGGAAATTCTGCATGTAGCAACTCAAAATCACGTCGCAGGGATGGCGCAAGGCCAAAATGAACTTCGCCTGCGGGTAAAGACGGTGGATCATGGGTACCCACAGCATATTCAGAGGGTTTTTGTCCACAAGCTGCGCATCCCATCGGCGCGGTACCTTCGAACACGCCAAGATCAGATAGCCCTTGCGCAACTCATCGCAATCGCGCTGTCCGAGACGCCCCAAATCCTGTGGTACGCGCACGTCGAAGTTGTCCAGCTGACTCGAGAGAATATTGAAGAAGGGCCGTTCGTCCATGGACTGCAAGTGAGGGTGCGCATCCAGCATCTGTTCAAGCAGGGTCGTGCCCGAACGTGGCATACCGACGATAAAAATGGGCGACTCTTTCTGATCGGGCGCTCTCAATTGCGGCCAACTGCGAAAGTCATCTGGCGTGACCCGCCCGACTGCAGCGGGCAACACCGGCGCGCCTTCCTCGACACGGTGTGGCGCCACAATCCGCAGTTCCTCGATCTGACGCAAATGCGCCGTATGCATGGCTGTCATCGCCGCTGCCGTATCACCCATCTTGTCGCACACGATGGCAAGCGAACGATAATGCACGTAGTCGAGATCGGTACGCGGATTGATCCGTTCAAGAATGGAACGCGCCTCCGCATGGTCTCCCTTGCGGTGGGCAAGCTGCGCGCGCTGATGCGCGATTTCATTTTCTGCATCGCCATCCAGATCGACGCTGGTGGCGACGATGTTATTGAGCAACGCCTCCGAATCGGCAATGCGATTGACACGCTCGTAAACGTTGGCCAGCAACAGGCGCACGGGCAAATCCGAAGGCTCGCGCGATAGCAGATCCTCGAGCAACTCCAATGCCACCGGGGCATCACCCGACTGAATCTTCAAGTCGGCCAGTTCGTATTGAAGCGAGTTCTCGAGCGGCAGCCATTCCCGCCACGGTCGCGTGAGGTCATCAGACCGGTAGTCACGGCACTCGACACACGCGCGCGCGGCGTGGATGCGGATCTCGGGAGAATTCGGCGCCTTTCCGAACGCTCTCAGGAGCGAATCGCGCGCACCCGTAGGATCGCGACGCCGCAATTGAAGAACCCCGAGTTTGTCGAGCAAATCCGGGTTGTCGGGCGCGGCGCGCAGCGCCTCCCGACATGCCTGTTCGGCCTTCTCGAGATCCGCGTTTGTACTCAGGGCACTGACGTAGTTGCCCCAATGCAGGCCGCTCTCCGGGTTAAGACGAGTCAGCCGCGCATAGATTTCGATGGCCTCGTTGTGGCGGCCTTGTTGCTGGAGGCTGAGGGCGAGCAGCAGCAATACATCCGAGTTGTCGGGCGCACATTCTAGACTGTCACTGCAGAGTCGCTCGGCTTCGACGAGGCTCCCCGCATGCATCGCGGCAACAATCGACTGGATTGCGGTCTCGGTCATTGGCATCCGCTGGAAAGAAAGGGGCCGCACGAGCAAGCTCGTGCGG
>JBOHYR010000086.1:0-12244 GCA_050737995.1 Rhodanobacteraceae bacterium | reverse complement strand
TGGTCACGGCGAAAGCGACTCGAGGCGCCCCATGTCCAGTGTCGCAGAACTGTCCTGAGGCCACCGACAAGTTCAGAGTCTGGGGTTGAAGATTATCGCATCGGTGCTCGCTTCCGTCGTTGGGCCGGTCTCCTCCAGTTGTCGATGGCGGGTGGCAAACTGTATGGGTCGGATGCGTCAGAAAGTGCTGTTCGGTCGAACGTCGCCTTGGTCGCGTCGCCGGCTCGCAGCGTGCAGCAAGCTGCCGCTCGCAACCGAACGACTGACAGCGGTGGCGCTTCCCGATCAACTTCCCAAACCCGTGCCGGAGGTTGGAGAAAAAAGCCAGGGCTTGCGGAATCCGTGGCATGAGAGACATTGGTCCAACCGGGTTCCAACGCCGATAATGCTGGCGATGGCCCCAGAATGATGGGCAAACCATGCGCCGCGTGGCGAACCGCTGGTTGGAAACGAAACTGATCAGGTTGTTCTTTATGCCCTCAGGGGCATGCGGCCCGATTGCGGCCGCTTGCGTGGTCACGCCCGTCCGTACACATCCTCCAACCGCACGATGTCGTCCTCGCCAAGGTAGCTGCCGGACTGGACTTCGATCAACTCCAGTGGCATCTTGCCCGTGTTGCGCAGGCGATGCACGCTTCCAAGCGGAAGGTAAGTGCTCTGGTTCTCGGTCAGCAGAAACACTTCATCGTCGCGTGTGACCTCGGCAGTACCTGATACCACGACCCAATGCTCGGCACGGTGGTGGTGCTTCTGCAAACTGAGCGCGGCACCGGGTTTGACCATGATTCGCTTGACCTGGAAACGTTCGCCCATGTCGATGGAATCGTAGCTGCCCCAGGGTCGGTAGACCTTGCGGTGGAACGTGTGTTCCTGGCGGCCTGCCAATTTGATCTTGTCGACCAGCAGCTTCACATCCTGCACGCGCGAGCGCGGCGCGACCATCACTGCGTCGGGCGTGTCGACGATTACGACATCATTGAGGCCCAGCGTCGCAACCAGGCGCCGCGGAGCGCTGCGGACAAAACAGTCATGGCTGTCGATGGCTATCACGTCACCTTCTAGACGATTGCCGTCGCCATCGCGGTCGGACGCGGCCCAGAGTGCATCCCACGATCCGATGTCGCTCCACGCGCAGCTGACGGGCACCACTGCCGCGCGCGTGGTTTTCTCCATTACCGCGTAGTCGATTGAGTTGTCGGGAGACGCTTCGAATGCGTCCTTGTCGGCGCGCACAAAGTCGAGGTCGGCTTTGGCGTGTTCGTGTGCGGCCTTGGTCGCCGCGTGCATCTCCGGCGCGTGTTGCTGGAGTTCTTCCAGATAACGTGACGCCTTGAACAGGAACATTCCCGAGTTCCATTCGTAGTCACCGGCTTCGACGTAGCGTTTCGCCGTTGCCGCGTCGGGCTTCTCGACGAAGCGTTCGACGCGGAATCCGCCCTTGTCCAGCGCTTCGGCACGCTTGACATAGCCGAAACCGGTTTCTGGCGCCTCCGGACGAATGCCGAATGTCACCAGCCAGTCCTGCTCGGCGAGTGGCATCGCCTTGTATACCGCATCACCGAAGCTGGCGGGGTCGCCGATCAGGTGGTCGGCCGGCAGAACCAGGAGCCTCGCGTCCGCGTTCTGTCCGAGCGCGTGCCATGCCGCCAGCGCTATCGCCGGCGCGGTATTGCGCGGCATCGGTTCCAGCAGGATCGAAGCGCCCTCGACATGCAGCTCACGCAGTTGTTCCGCGACCAGGAAGCGATGCTCCTCGCTGCACACCACGATCGGCGCGGTCACGCCTTGCAGTGCGCGAGTACGCGTTACGGTTTGCTGGAACAGGGTAGCGCTGCCGGTCAGCGCCAGGAATTGCTTCGGCAGATTTTTGCGCGACAACGGCCACAAGCGCGTCCCGCTGCCGCCACTGAGGATTACCGGTACGAACATGTTGCCATCCCGTCACCCGTTAGCAAAATCCAACATGGTCGAATCAGGTTTCGAGCAAATGAAGCAAATTCGAATACAACATCAGTGCGTGCGGATTGGCCAGTGCGTCCGTGTTCTTGACGGTTTCACCATGGATCACGGCGCGCACCGCGAGCTCCGAAATCTTGCCTGAGATCGTCCGCGGAATGTCCGCGACTTCCAATATCTTCGCAGGTACATGACGTGAAGTCGTGTTGGCGCGGATCTGGCGCCTGATCCTGTCGCGCAGTGCGTCGTCGAGTTGCAGGCCATTGCGCAGGCGCACGAACAACACGATGCGTTCGTCACCTTCCCAGTGCTGACCGACTGCAACCGATTCCAGCACTTCGGGCAGTTGTTCGACCTGGCGGTAGATTTCGGCGGTGCCGATCCGCACGCCGCCGGGGTTCAGGGTGGCGTCGGAGCGGCCGTAGATGATGATGCCATCATGCCGCGTGAGTTCGGCGAGGTCGCCGTGACACCACGTGCCTGGCACCTTGGAAAAATACGCAGCCTGGTATTTTTCGCCTTCCGGGTCGTTCCAGAACTTGACCGGCATCGACGGAAACGGCGCCGCACACGCCAGTTCGCCCGGTTGCTCGCGCACCGGCTGACCGGATTCATCCAGGATCTCGACTTTCATCCCGAGTCCGCGGCACTGCAGTTCGCCTCGGTATACCGGCAGTAGCGGATTGCCCAGTGCAAAGCAGGAAATAATGTCGGTGCCGCCCGAGATGGAAGCGAGCAACACGCGTTCCTTCACATCCCGATAGACGTAATCGAAGCTTTCCGGCGACAGTGGCGAGCCGGTGGAAAGAATGGACTTGAGTGTTTGCAACTTGTGGGTTTCGCGAGGCTTGACGCCCATCTTGGCAGTGGCGTCGATCCACTTGGCGCTGGTTCCGAAGATGCTGATTCCCACCTCATCGGTGAGGTCCCACAGCGAATTGCCGTCCGGGTACGTGGGCGAACCGTCGTAGAGCACGACCGTGGCGCCCACCGCCAAACTGGACACCAGCCAGTTCCACATCATCCAGCCGCAGGTGGTGTAGTAGAAAATGTTGTCTTCGCGCTTGAGGTCGGTGTGCAGCACCAGTTCCTTGAGGTGCTGCAGCAGCGTGCCGCCGGCGCCGTGCACGATGCACTTGGGCTGGCCGGTGGTGCCGGACGAGTACATGATGTAGAGCGGATGGTCGAATGCGGTCGGCACGAATTCCGGCGCGTGATCTTCGCCGTCGGCGAAGACATTCCAGTCGACCGCATCGCGCAGGCCATCCAGTTCCAAGTTGTCGCCGGAGTAGGGAATCACCACGCAGCGTTCGATCGAGGGAATCGCGGCCAGCACCTCGCGCACCGTGGCCAGGCAGTCGTGGCGCTTGCCGCCGTAGGCATAGGCGTCGGCGCAGAACAATACCTTCGGCTCGATCTGGCCGAAACGGTCGACTACCCCGTTGATGCCGAAATCCGGCGAGCACGACGACCATGTGGCCCCAAGCGACGTCGCCGCCAGCATGGCGATGATCGTCTCAGGCAGGTTCGGCAGGAATCCCGCGACGCGATCACCTTTGCTGACGCCGCCCAGCTTCAATGCGTGGGCGATACGGCCGACGATCGCGTGCAATTGCTCGTAGGTGAACTCGCGCTGGTGGCCACATTCGTTGCGGAAAATCAGCGCCGGCTTGTCGTCCTTGAAGCGCAGCAGGTTCTGCGCAAAGTTGAGCTGCACGTTCGGGAACCAGCGGGCACCCGGCATTCGGTCGCCGTCCACCAGTGTCGGCTCGAAGTCGCCCGTCGAGCGTATGCCGCAGAATTCCCACACCAGCGCCCAGAACTTTGCAGGGTTGCGGACCGAAAATTCATACAGTGGCGCGTAACTGCCGATGTCGTCGTTGCCGGTGGCCTCGCGGACGAAGCGCACGAAACGGTGCAGGTTGGCGCTATCCCTGCGGTTGTCGCTGGGAGTCCACAACGGGGCGTCGTTCGACATGTATGGTCCGGCTTGTGGAACGGCGAAATTGTAGCGGATCGACCGGTACAGGTGGCTTTGCTTGGCGGGTATCGGACACGCTTTGAGGCGCGTAGCGGTGACGGTATCACACAGTGGCTTCCAGTTCCGGCACGATCTTGAAGAGGTCGCCGACGAGGCCGATGTCGGCGACCTCGAAGATGGGTGCGTCGGCGTCCTTGTTGATCGCGACGATTGTGCCGGCGTCCTTGATGCCGGTGAGGTGCTGGATGGCGCCGGAAATGCCGATTGCGATGTAGAGCTCGGGCGCGATGATCTTGCCGGTCTGGCCGACCTGCATGTCGTTGGGGCAGTAGCCGGCGTCGACCGCGGCGCGTGATGCGCCGGCGGCTGCGTGCAGTTTGTCGGCCAGCTTGTAGATGATTTTGAAGTTTTCCTTCGAACCGAGCCCGCGACCACCCGACACGACCTTGGCCGCGCCCTGCAAGTCCGGCCGATCGCTGGAAGCTTGCTTCAGTTCGACGAAGCGGGTGTGCGAGGGCAGTGCCGCACTGAGTTGCAGCGCCTCGACCGACGCGGAGTTCTCAGATTCTCCCACCGCCGGCCATGACGCAGTGCGCACGGTGCCGACGACGATGGTGTCAGTCGGCGCATCCACAGTGACAATCGCGTTGCCGGCGTAGATCGGGCGCGTGAAGGTGTGTCCGTTCGTCACGCTCATGATGTCGCTGACCTGACCGACGCCTAGCAGTGCCGCCACGCGCGGCGCGACGTCCTTGCCAAACGTGGTCGAAGGCAGCAGCAGGTGCGAGTAACCGTTCTTCGCGGCCGCAGCAATCTGTGGGGCCAGCAGGGCGGCCAGTGCATGTGCGTTCTCGGCACGTGCGACGGTCAGCACCTTCGTGATGCCGTCCAGCTTTGCGGCTTGCGTCGCGATCGCATCGGGGGTGTCGGCCAGCACAAGCACGTCGATGGCGTCGGGCTTGATTTCGCGCGCGCAGCTGACGCATCGCGCGGTCGCTGTATTGAGTTGGCCGTTCAGATGTTCGGCGACAATCAGGGTTTTGTTCATGGTTTGTTTGTTCCGTTTTGCAGATTACGGTCACGTGTTTCCGCTTCGTCATTCCGGGGCTGCGCGCAGCACAGAACCCGGAATCCACCTTGTACTTGGTTGCCGATCCGCCCCGAGATGCCTGGAGGGGTTCCGGGTTCCATCACCGGTGAGGCCGTTGATGGCCCCGGAATGACGAGAACACGGTGGCCCGGATTGTTCATCTTGCCGCCCGAGGCTTACAGCAACCCTTTTTGCTTCAGCATCCCGACCAGTTCCGCAACATCCTTCACCATGACCCCGCGCGAACGCTTGGGTGGCGAAGCGTACTGCGTGGTCTTGATCTCGCCGCCGTGCTCGATGCCGAGCGTGGCGAGTTCGATGGTCTCGATCGGCTTGGACTTGGCCTTCATGATGTCCGGCAGTTTGATGAAGCGTGGTTCGTTCAGGCGCAAATCCGTGGTCACCACCGCGGGCAAATCGATCTCGATGGTTTCGAGGCCGGCGTCCACTTCGCGAGTGACGGTAGCCTTGTCGCCCATGATTTCGAGCCTGGACGCGAAGGTCGCCTGCGGCCGGTCCCACAACGCCGCCAGCATCTGACCGGTCTGGTTGCAGTCGTCGTCGATTGCCTGTTTGCCGAGGATCACGAGGCCGGGCTGTTCCTTTTCGATCAGCTTCAGGAATGTGCGTGCGGCCGCCAGTGGCTGCACCGGATCGGCTGTGACCACGTGGATGGCGCGATTGGCACCCATCGCCAAGCCGTTGCGCAGGTGAGCTTGCGCATCTGCAGGCGCGATCGTGGCGATCACGACTTCCTCGGCGACACCTTTCTCGCGCAGGCGCAGCGCTTCCTCCAGCGCGATGTCGTCGAACGGGTTGGGCGACAGTTTCACGCCATCGGTGACCACGCCCGTGCCATCAGGTTTGACTTGTACGCGCACGTTGTAATCGACGACACGCTTGTAACCGACCAATATCTTCATCGCAACTCCCTTGACTGGGTGCCTGCCATGCGCAGGCACGAATCAACGTGCCATTCTAACTTACCCCTGTCTGATCACGGATCGCGTACCTGTGCGACGTCCAGATGGCCGAAGAAACGCGCGTACAGGATCAGATAGCCAAGTTGCAGCAAGGCCCCGAGCAGGAACGGCAATGCGAGATAACCCGCGTGGAAGAGCGCGCCGCCGATCACCGGCCCGATCGCGCGCGGCAACTGGATCGAAATATTTTGCAGACTGCTGCCCAGTCCGCGTCGCTCGACCCGCGTCAAACCGGCGGCAAGTGCCTGGCGCAGACCACTGGTGCCGCGGTTGGTCACGCCGCGCGCGATGTACAGCGCCATGGCGGGCCAGAACCACGGCACCAGTGGCATCGCCACCAGCAGCACGATGCCGGCGCCGCGCAGCCACAGCACGGTGTGCATGATGCCGTGGCGGCGCGCGATGGCGCCCGCCAGGAACGCGCCGGCCGCACTCACCAGCAAACCAAGCGCGATGCCCGGACCGATGTCGGTGAGACCGCGCTGGAACTTGATCGCAAACCAGTATGCGATCAGTGGTCCGATCAGGCCGATGCCGAGACCGTTCAGTGAATTGGCCAATACCAGTTTTGCGAGGAGGCGATTTTCCGTTCGGCGGATTGCGACGTCACCGCTGTCCTTGACGGCGCGGGATGTGAACCCGGCCGGCTCGCGCGCCATCCACATCAGCGCGAAGCTCGTCAGCGATCCCGCCAGCGGCAGCACGAACAGCAATCTGTAGTCGGTTGCGTTCATCGCATGGCCGAACCACCACGCAGGCAATGCCGCAAGGAGTGCGCCGGTGCCCATGCCGATGAAACCAACCGCGCTGTTGCTGCTGAACACGCTGCCACGGCGCGCCATCGGCAATTCGATCGCGAGCCATGCCTGTTCGACCGGTGAGAATGGACCGGCCGAGCCGTTGGCGCCGCGTCCGAAACCACCGATCACTGCCGCTACCACCAGCAACCACGGCATGGTCGTCGCCATCGCGATCAAGGCGACCAGCGCTTGCACGAGGTCGTAACCGAGCAGGAACACGCGCCGCCCACCGCGGTCGCTCAGAGGGCCCACGATGATCGTCAGCAACGTGCCGAACAGCAACGCGCCCATCAGCACTGCGCCGATCGCGGTGCCGGTCCAGCCGAGCGCATGCAGGTACAGGGTGAACGACGCCACCATCGTGCCCTGGCCAACGCTGCGCACCGCGCGCATGCCGATCAGCAAGCGGACGTTGCGGGGAAGGGGCGACCGCGCGCGATTCATGCCGATGGGGTTTGCGGTGGATACCGCCAGTGCGTGGGGTTGAACAGCAGCGCACTGAGCGCTTCGCGGATTTCGGCGATCGGCTGCTCCCAGCAGTTCGGCTGTGGCAACGTGTTGATCAGGATGTCCATCAGGGCGTTGACCTCGAAGATCAACAGGCGACCGTCCGGGCGGAGGTTGCAGTCGATACCGAAGTAATCCATGCCGATCGCGTCGGCCAGTGCATCCAGTCGCTCGCGTAGTTCCGGCAGCCGCGCACTGCGGAAGCTGCGCAACAGTGCTTCCTCTTCGCGCAGCTGGCCGAGGTCGCGGTCGTGCGCATGCACCAACCAGTCGCGAGCGATTACCAAGTGGCGGATGAAGACGTCGCGCCCCACCACCACCAATCGCCATTTGCGATAAAAGCCGTCCGCGTCGCAGCAGTCAACGTATTCGGTCAGATACAGGCTGCGACCGCCCCAGGCAAGCCCGCGCAACCCCGGGACGAGCTGCTCGGGCCTGTCGATTTTTGCCGTGGCCGTGCCGCGGTGACTGCCGGCGATCCTGACGATCAGCGGCCATTCGAGTCCGTGCTCGGCGGCGGCACGCAGCAAGTCAGCGGGTTCGTCGATGCGGGACAGCTTGACGGTGCGCGGCACGTGCAACCCTGCGATGCGCGCCAGTTTCGCTGCCACCGCGTCACGACTCGTGCCGAGCACTGCGCGTGGGTGGTTGAAACAGGCGACACTGGCTGCGCCCACGTGTTGGTCGAGCATGCCAAGCGCGACCGCGGACAGGTCCGCGTCGGCAACACCATTGACCATGGGTCGCCCGCGCAGGCCCGGCGCCAGCCGGAGCGGGACGCCCGGCCCGAAGATCACTTGTATCAGCCGTTGCCGGTCGGCCAGTCCGAGGTCGTTGGAGATCCGGCTGTTGCCGAGCACGGCGTAGTTGAGACTCCCGTCCGGGCGCGCGGACACCAGCACCTGGCGGCTGTCGGGGAGACCGACCATTAGCGGAAGTTGAGTAGGCGATAGGGTGGCGGGAGGCATGCGGGCAACTCGTGGCCGGTTGGGTTGCAACGGTAGCACTCGCTGCCGGACCGGTGCTCTCCGCTACCGGGTCGGCGTAGCGAGGTTTGGCTGCGCCTGCACGCGTATCGACCGTTTACGCGTTGTCACCTGGCACAGACCGTACGCTGGGCAATGTCTTGTGCGAAGCGCCCTGCCGCGCCTTGCGCGTATTCCACGAACACGGAAGGCTCGACCAATTCGAGTTCCAGCAGGCGTGGCGATCCATCGTCGTCACGTATCAGGTCGGCGCGTGCGTAGAGCAAGGGCTTCACGAACGGGATAGCCGCCAGTGCGCGTTGCGCGACATCCATCTCCGCGGGCGACGGAGAGCGTGCAGTGATGGTTTCCTTGGCAAAAAGCCCGGTGGTGGGTCCTACGTTGCGCTTCAACAACGGGCCCTTGCGGATCGAGTGCGAGAACTCGCCATCGAAAAACAGCAGGGCGGTCTCGCCGTGTTCGTCGACGCTGTCGAGATACGGCTGCATGAGTACGCTGCGCCCGGCATCGAGCAGGCGCTGGACGTGCGCGACAATGGCGTCGTGGTTCGCGCGTACGTGTCGTTGCGCATCGCGCGATCCTGCGCCGACGGCAGGCTTGATTACGACGTCGCCTGTGTCTGGATGCGATTCCAGCAACGCAGCGACGGCTGCCGCCGCATCATCGCCCGGATCGACGAACGTGCTTGGCACCACCGGTACCCCGGAGCGCGCCAGATGCGCGAGGTAATGCTTGTCGGTGTTCCAGCGGATCACGTCGGGTGGATTCAACAACAGCGTCTGCGCCGCGACTCGCCCGGTCCACGCCAGAAATTCCGGCAGCCGTTCGAAGTAATCCCACGTCGAGCGCAAAAGCGCGAGGTCGAAACGAGACCAGTCGATGGCATCGTCGTCCCAATCGACTTCGTGCGCTCCCATGCTCGCGTTGCGCAACGCGGCCAGCAGCGGGGGCATGTCGGGGTCAGCGCCGCGCGCCGCGCGTGCGGTGATCAAGGCTATTTTCGGCATGGTCAGAAGATGCCAGGAATCAGGCAATGGGTACGTCGACAATAGCTCACATACTGTTCTCCGAGGCCGGTGCGCAAGGCAGCTTCCTCTTCATGGATGCGATACATGTAAGCGCTCACGGTGAGTACCGTGAGCGCTAGCAGGCTGAGCCAGTTGCCCAATGCGAGACCGAACCCGAGGAACGCGATCAGTGCGCCCAAGTAACTCGGATGGCGGATGTACCGATACAGGCCGCGATCGAATACTTCGTGGCCATCCAATATCGCGACATTAGGGGTGTGGTAGCGGCCAAGCTGGACGATGGCGGTGAACCGGACGGCAATACCGAGCGCCATGACGACCAAGCCGGCGATTTGCCACGGCATGGCCCGCGGCATCTGGCCGAGGCGCGTGAACGACAGCCAGATGGCGATCACGCACGCGAGCGTGCTGCCTGCAGCGAGGATCCTCAGCGAGTGGCGGTCGAGGTTTTCCGCTTTGCCGGTTCTCCGCGGAAACACCATCGCGTTGTCTGCGACCATCCACAGGAAAAACAGGACAATGGCGATGGTTCGCAAGAGGGGCATCACGGCGATCCCGGTCACAGATTCTGGTAGTTCGGCCCGGCGCCACCTTCCGGCGTGACCCAGGTGATGATCTCGTAGGGATCCTTGATGTCGCAGGTCTTGCAGTGCACGCAGTTGGCGGAATTGACTTGCAGGCGCAGCGAGGTGCTGCCGTCGGCCGTGGTGTCTTCGACCATTTCATACACGCTGGCGGGACAGAAACGCGTGCAGGGATTGCCGTATTCGATCACGCAGCGATCGACGCATATCGAGGTGTCCAAAACGTGCAGGTGCACGGGTTGGTCCTCGTCGTGCTCGGTCGCGGCGAAGTACACGCCGGCAAGTCGGTCGCGCGGCGGAAGCGTGCGATCGACCCAGCCGGGTTCGCGCTTTGACGGGAAGTCGGGGCCGGGCCGGGTGGCATGGGTCGCCGGCGGATCGAGCTTGTCCAGCGACGTCCAGTCAGCGTGGTTTTTCAAAGTCCATGGCGACAGCCCAGCGGTGGCGGTTTCCCACGCGGCGTTGGCGAGGCCGCGCCACAGTCCGCCGTGGAAGCCGGGCCGGATGTTGCGAACTTTCTTCAGTTCCTTCGCGATCGGCGAAGCGCGCAGGCGCGCATCGAAACCGGTGCCGGATTTTGTTTCCGCGAGATGTTCGGCCGCCAGCATGCCCGAGCGGATTGCCTGATGCGTGCCCTTGATCTTGGGCACGTTCATCAGCCCCGCCGCGTCGCCGATCAGCAGCGCGCCGGGCATTTCCGTTTTCGGCAGCGACTGCAGACCGCCCTCGATCAGCGCACGCGCTCCGGCGGACACAATCTGGCCGCCTTCCAGCAGAGGCTGGATCCGCGCGTGGTGCTTCAGTTGCTGGAACGCCTCCCACGGCCGGAACAGCGGATCGGAATAATCCAGCCCCGCGACGAAACCAATCGCAACGCGGTCCTTGTCGAGGTGGTAAACGAAACTGCCGCCGTAGGTCTGGTTGTCGAGCGGCCAGCCGATCGTATGCGTCACGTGGCCCGGCTGCGCGCGGCCTTCCGGCAGTTGCCACAGTTCCTTGAGGCCGATGCCGTACGTTTGCGGGTCGCAATCCTTGTCGAGCCCGTATTTTGCGATCAGCGTCTTGCTGATGCTGCCACGGCAGCCTTCGGCCAGTACAGTTAGTTTCGCAAGAATGTCGATGCCTAGGGTGTAGCCGGCCTTGTGCGAGCCGTCCTTGGCTACGCCCATGTCGCCGATCCTCACGCCTTTCACAGCGTCCTTGTCGTCGAACACCGCATCGGCGGCGGCGAAGCCGGGAAACACGTCCACACCCAGCGCTTCGGCCTGCGGCGCCAGCCAGGCGCACAGCGCACCCAGGCTGACGATGAAGTTGCCGGTGTTGTGCATCTGCGGCGGGGTCGGCAGCTTGATCGCACGCTTGGCGTCGCGCAGCAACAGGAATTCGTCGTGCGTGGCCGGGACGCAGATCGGCGGTGGATTGTCGCGCCATTGCGGCAGCAACTGATCGAGCGGGGCGGATTCGATCACGGCACCGGACAGGATATGCGCGCCGACGGTCGAGGCTTTCTCGATCACGCACACCCGTGTGTCGGACTGGAGCTGCTTCAGGCGGATCGCGAATGCCAGTCCCGCCGGCCCGGCGCCAACCACGACCACGTCGTATCCCATCGTCTCGCGTTCGCTCATGGTCGCTCCTGGTGCGCTACCGTCCGGTCATTCATTGTCACTGCTTGGCCGCCGACCGGCAAACCGGGTGCGCATCCCGCATAATCCACGCCTTCGGCAATCAGGATCAGGGACACGTGCATGAGCGTCGTCGAAGAAAAGCTTCTGGATCCAGGATCGCTTCGCCGTGGCGGGGTATGGCAATGCCTGCATTGGCTGGCCTCGGGCCGTACGACTTCCGAAGCTCTGGCGGAAACCTATCTGGATGCGATCGACCGTCTCGACCCCACGCTGCACGCCTTTGTCGATGTGCGTCCCGACATCGTACGCGACCAGGCCGCGAGTGCGCAGCGCCGTCGCCGCGAGGGACCGATCGGGCGGCTCGATGGCATTCCGGTTGCGATCAAGGACAATTTCGACGTCGCCGGTTATCCCACCCGTGCGGGCTTGCCTTCGCGGGGCCAGAGCACGGCCCGATACGACGCCCACGCAATCGCGCGCCTGCGCGCGGCCGGTGCGATCGTGCTGGGCAAGACCAACCTCGACGAGGGTGCGCTGGGCGCGGCCACCCGCAATCCGCATTTCGGCACCACGCGCAATCCGTTCAACCATGATCGCGTAGCCGGTGGCTCATCCGGTGGCTCGGCCGCGGCGGTCGCCGCCGGTCTGGCCCCCGTCGCGATCGGTTCCGACACGTTGGGTTCGGTGCGCATTCCCGCGAG
>JBOHYR010000085.1:0-52557 GCA_050737995.1 Rhodanobacteraceae bacterium | reverse complement strand
TTGCGTGAAGTCGCGTTGGCGGCCAATCCAAAAGCACCGAGGCTGGTCGAACGGTTCCGCGGCAAAGCCGTGGAAGGACGGCTCCTGGGCCCGCAAGGGCATGTCCGGATCGACTGGAAGCTGGTGCACCGCGAGGGTTCCGATTATCTCCGCGAGGTCGTCACAATCACGGCACTTGACGAAGATGCGCCCATTACCAAGGTTTCGCTGTTCGGCGCGGACGCGCCCGATGCTTTCGTGGACGGCACTGCCAAGGGTTCGCCGGTGGTCTCGCACAACGACTGGCTGGGATTCGAGCACCCCATGTCGCAGGCCGACGCTTGGCGCGGCAAGGTCAAGATGTGGATCGACCGCACGCTGCCGCTGACGAAGGGCCAGTCGGTCACTTACTCGGCAGTGATCGGCGTCGCACACGAAGGGCAGATGCGGCGTGACTTCGGAACGTACATCGAACGCGAACGTGCGCATCCGTACCATCCGTTCCTGCATTACAACTCATGGTACGACATCGGCTTTTTCACGCCCTACACGCAAGCGCAGGCCCTGAACCGCATCAATGCCTTCGGCAAGGAACTGGTCGAAAAACGTCACGTGAAAATGGATTCGTTCCTGTTCGACGACGGCTGGGACGATTACAGCGGAAGCTGGAATTTCAGCAAGGCTTTCCCGCACGGTTTCGTGCCTCTGTGCAAGGCGGCGGCGAAATATGGCGCCGCGCCGGGCGTGTGGCTGTCGCCGTGGGGCGGCTACGGAAAGCCCCGGCAGGAGCGCATCGCCAACGGCCGCAAGCTGGGTTACGAAATCGTCGATGGCGGTTTCGCGTTGTCCGGCCCGAAATACTGGAACCGTTTCCACCACGTCGTGATGACCCTGCTGAACAAGGATTGCATCAACCAGTTCAAGTTCGACGGCACCGGCAACGTCGACAGCGTGTATCCGGGCAGCCGGTTCGACAGCGACTTCGCCGCGGCGATCCAGTTGATCGACGACATCCGCGCCGACAAGCCCGACACCTTCATCAACCTCACCACCGGCACCTGGGCCTCGCCGTTCTGGTTGAAATACGCCGATTCGATCTGGCGTGACGGCTACGACCACAACTTTGCCGGCGTGGGTCCGAAGCGTGAACAGTGGATTACCTACCGTGATGAGCAGACCTACCAGAACATCGTGATCAAGGGTCCGCTGTTTCCGATCAACTCGCTGATGCTGCACGGGATCATCTATGCGCAATACGCCGTGGGGCTGAATACCGACCCGGACCACGACTTCGCCAACGAGGTGCATTCCTATTTCGCGACCGGCACCGATCTGCAGGAGATGTACATCACGCCGTCGCTGCTGACGTCGCAGAATTGGGACACGCTGGCCGCAACAGCCAACTGGTCGCGTGCGAATTCCGATGTGCTGCGCGACACGCACTGGATTGGCGGCGATCCGGGACGGCTGGACGTCTATGGTTGGGCGGCGTGGTCGCCGGACAAGTCCTTCATCACCCTGCGCAATCCTGACGACAAGCCGCGGCTCGCGATCCTGTATCCCGCACGGCAATTGCAACTACCAAATGGCGCAGCGCGGGAATACACCGTCAGCGATGTGTGGCATAGCGGCGGAAGCGACGTGCCGAAGACGCTCGATACCGACCTCCAGACCACGATCACGCTCGCGCCGTTCGAGGTCCTGACTTTGCAGCTGACACCGGTGAAATAGGGTGGTACTGGTTCGCCAATGGACATTCCCTTTCTCCTCCCCCTTCATGGGGGAGGTCGGGAGGGGGATGGGGTGTGCCGTGCCGTGCGTGATGCGTGGCGCTCGCCAAACCCCATCCCCACCCAACCCTCCCCTTGAAGGGGAGGGCTTGCGTTCGCTGTCCGGTATGCTCGTCCGATGGATTGGAACATCCTTTGGTACGTCGTCGCGGGACTATTGATTGTCGCGGGTTTCACCGGCTCGATCCTGCCGAACCTGCCCGGCATCCCGGTGATGTTCGGCGGGATGCTGCTGGCGGCGTGGGTCGATCACTTCACGAACATCCCGGTGTGGGTGATCGTGATCCTCGGCGTGCTCGCGGCATTCTCGATCGTCTTCGACTTCCTCGCTGGCACCTTCGGTGCGAAACGCTACGGCGCCAGCAAGACCGCGGTTTGGGGCGCGCTGGCAGGCACCATCGTGGGGCTGTTCTTCGGAATTCCCGGCCTGCTGCTCGGCCCTTTCGTCGGCGCCGTGATCGGGCAACTCGCGTCTGGAAGTCCGGTCGATCACGCTGCGCGTGTCGGCTTCGGTACCTGGATCGGTTTGCTTATCGGCACGGCCATCAAACTCGCGGTGGCGTTCATGATGCTGGGTACGTTTGCGCTGGCGTTGGTGCTCTAAAAGGGATTTAATTGCCTACGTTCCCTTTTACTCTTTTACTGTGCTCCGATGTCTGGCGCTGGAGTCAAAGAGTGGGACTGGTGGAATGCTTACTCGGACGACGTGCTGGATCGCGCACGATGTATTTCAATCGCCTCCATAAGTATATCCATCCAGACTTTCAGAAACTGTTCATGCGATTCACGCAGAACCGGATTGTCCTTTATGATTTCCTCTATCTCTGGGCCAACGCGAACGAGAAGAAGTTTGATGTAGTTAAACCAGACAACTATTTCTATTTTATGAAGCTCATCAAGTTGCCCAACAAGACGACGAAGGTAAGAGTGGCGAAGATTGGTGGCATAGGCTACTTCTGAACCAGAAGTATCGTGCTCTGCCATGAAGTCGTCCGTGATGTCCAGCGCCTCCTCCAACGCAACGAACTTGTCTTCCGGGTCTGAGTCCTGCTCGGCTCGCTCGAAAAGACGTCGTGCTTCATGGAGTTCTGGTGAGTGCATGGTCGTACCTGGGGACTCTGACGTTTGGTAGACCCCGGATCGAGGTTTGTGTGGGCATCGTCCAACGCCGTTCGCGTCAGGTCAAGCAGGAAGCCCCTGCGCTCAACCGTTGGCATCATCGATCTTGACCGAGCTCAAACCACTTCGAAAATCCCCGCTGCCCCCATCCCGGTACCGATGCACATGGTGACCATGCCGTATTTCTGTTTGCGGCGGCGCATGCCATGCACGAGGGTGGCGATGCGGATGGAGCCGGTGGCGCCGAGCGGATGGCCGAGTGCGATCGCGCCGCCTTCCGGGTTCACTTTTTCCGGATCGAGACCGAGGTCTTTGATCACCGCCAATGACTGGGCTGCGAAGGCTTCATTCAACTCGATCCATTCCATGTCGTCCTGCTTCATGCCGGTGGCTTTCAACGCCCTTGGGATCGCTTCCTTGGGACCGATGCCCATGATTTCCGGGGGTACGCCCGCGACGGAGAAACCGACGAAGCGCGCGAGCGGGGTCAGGCCGTAATCCTTGATCGCCTGTTCGCTGGCCAGCAGCACCGCGGCGGCACCATCGGACATTTGCGAGGAATTGCCGGCGGTGACGCTGCCGTCGCGCTTGAACACGGGACGCAGCTTCGCCAATACTTCCGCGTTGGTGTCGCGGCGCGGGCCTTCATCGTTCTCGACCACGCGCCGGTCGTCGCGCACGCCGCGCGAACGCAAGTCTGGGTAGCGATCGTCGAGCGGGTAGGGCGCAATTTCCTCCTTGAAGTTGCCGGCCTCCTGCGCGGCGAGTGCGCGCTGGTGGCTGCGCAACGCGAACGCATCCTGTTCCTCACGGCTGATCTTCCATTGCGACGCGACGTTCTCGGCAGTGATGCCCATGCCGTAGGCAATGCCGATGTTTTCGTCCTTGAAGATCTCCGGATTCATCACCGGCTTGAATCCCATCATCGGCACCATGCTCATCGATTCGGTGCCGCCCGCGAGCAAGAGATCGGACTCGCCGAGCCGGATCGTGTTGGCGGCGATCGCGACCGATTGCAGGCCGGACGAGCAGAAGCGGTTGATGGTCATGCCCGGAACCGAATCCGGCAAGCCCGCGAGCAACGCGCCGATGCGGGCGACGTTCATGCCTTGCTCGGCTTCCGGCATCGCACAGCCAACCACCACGTCGCTGATGCGCTTGACGTCGATGCCGGCGCATTCGTCCATCGTTTCGCGCAGTACGTGCGCCAGCATGTCGTCGGGACGGGTGTGGCGGAACACGCCGCGCGGCGCCTTGCCGACAGGAGTGCGCTTGACGGCGACGATGTAGGCGTCCTGGGTTTGTTTGGTCATGGTGTTCTCCAAAATGCGAAGCGCGATGTGGTCTGAAAATCCATTCGTCATTCCGGGGCCATTGCCGGTTCCTCGGCGATGGAACTCGGAATCCACCCTCCAGTACTGGAAAAGCTGGATTCCGGGCTACGCCCGCAAACGGCGCGGGCGTCCCCGGAATGACGAGTAAATGTTGTGGCGCGTTCGATTGTTGTTGTTTAGTTCCTCAAAGGCTTACCAGTCGTCATCGTGTGCGCGATGCGCTCCTGGGTCTTGGTCATCTGCGCCAGTTCCATGAAGTGGTGGCGCTCCAGGTCCAGCAGCCATTGCGCATCGACAGCGCTGCCGCGTTCGATGTTGCCACCACACAAGGTGTCGGCGATGCGGCTGGCGATTTCCATGTCGTGTCCGGAGATGAAATGTCCCGCCAGCATGTTCACCAGTTGTGCCTTGATGGTGGCGGTGCCGACGTCGCCCGCGACGTGGGTTTTCTGTGGCAGCGGCGGCCGCCAGCCGGACTCGGCCAGCGACGATGCAACATTCTTCGCTACGTACAGCAGCTCGTCGGCATTGAATACCACCACGTCGCTGTCACGGAGCAACCCGAACCGCTTCGCTTCCAGCGCGCTCCCCGAAGCCTTGGCCATCGCCACGGTCTCGAAATAATGCTTGATGTACTCGAACGGGTCGTCGGTGAACGAGGCCCGCGAACAGCGCTCGGCGATTTCCTTCAGGCCACCGCCGGCGGGCAACAGGCCGACGCCGGCCTCGACCAGTCCGATGTAGCTTTCCAGTGCCGCGACCGTGCGCGCCGTGTGCATTTGCAATTCGCAGCCACCGCCGAGGCAGAGGCCGCGCACTGCGGCGACGGTCGGGACGAGCCCGTGCTGCACGCGCAGCGTGGTCTGCTGGAAGTTTGCGATCATCGCTTCCAGTTGCGAGACCTTGCCTTCCTTCAGGAGTGCCAGGACGCCTTTCAGGTTGGCGCCGGCGGAGAAAACGGAACCGGTTTGCCACACCACCATTGCCTTCAATTTGTGTTCGCATAATTCGAGCGCGTGGCGAACCCCGTCCAGCACCTGATCGTCGAAGGTGCACATCTTGGTCTTGAACGAGACGATGCCGATGTCGTCGTTGCCCAGCGTCCACAGCCGGACGCCGCCGTTCTCCCAGACCGTCGTGTCCTGGTCGAACTTCTCGCCGAGGATCGGCTGCGGAAACAACTGCCGCCGATAAACAGGTGCGGACGAGCGCGGGATGTCCTTGTTCGCGCGCGGCGAATACGAACCATCGGCATGGTGCACGCCACGGCGCCCATCCGTGACCCATGCGGGCAACGGCGCCTTGCTCATGGCCTTGCCGGCTTCGATGTCCTCGGCGATCCACTCGGCAACTTCCTGCCAGCCCGACGCCTGCCAGGTTTCGAACGGTCCGAGCTTCCAGCCGTAGCCCCAACGGATCGCGAAATCGACTTCGCGCGCGGTTTCGGCGATGTTCTCGAGGTGATACGCGGTGTAGTGGAACAGGTCGCGGAAGCATGCCCACAGGAACTGCGCCTGCGGGTCGCTCGACGCGCGCAGCTTGGCGAACTTCTCGGCGGGATCCTTGATCGCAAGGATCGCCGCGACTTCGTCTGAAGCCTTCTGCTCGGACGTGCGGTAATCCTTCTTCGCAAGATCCAGTACCTGGATTTCCTTGCCAGCCTTGCGGTAGAAGCCCGCACCGGCCTTGGCGCCGAGCGCGTCCTTGTCGATCAGCGCTTGCAGCCACGCTGGCGTTTTGAAATGCGCGTGCCACGGATCGTCGGGCAGGGTATCGGCCATGGTTTTGATGACGTGCGCCATGGTGTCGAGCCCGACCACGTCGGCGGTGCGATAGGTGCCCGATTTCGGCCGCCCGATCGCGGGGCCGGTCAGCGCATCGACCACATCGAAGCCGAGCTTGAACTGCGTGGTGTGGTGCATTGTCGCCAGCATCGAGAACACACCGATACGGTTGCCGATGAAGTTGGGCGTGTCTTTCGCAAACACCACGCCCTTGCCGAGGGTAGTGGTCAGGAAGGCTTCCAGCCCCTGCAGCAAGTCGGGGTTCGTAGCGTTGCCCGGGATCACCTCGACCAGGCGCATGTAGCGCGGCGGGTTGAAGAAATGCACGCCGCAGAAACGGTGACGCACCTTCTCGGGTAGCGCATCGGCCAGCGCGTTGATCGACAGTCCGGAGGTATTGCTGGCGAGGATCGCATGTTCGGATAGGTGCGATGCGACTTTCTTGTACAGATCCAGCTTCCAGTCCATCCGCTCCGCGATTGCCTCGATCACGAAGTCGCAGGACTTCAGCGCCTCCAGGTTTTCGTCATAGTCGGCCGGCGTGATCGCGGTGGCGAGATCCTTCACCGCCAGCGGCGCCGGCGACTGCTTGACGAGATGCTGGATGGCCTTGACGGCGACGCCGTTCCTGGGGCCCTCCTTGGCGGCGAGATCGAACAACACGGTCTCGATGCCGGCGTTGGTGAGGTGGGCGGCGATCTGCGCGCCCATCACGCCGGCGCCCAGCACGGCGGCTTTGCGGATACGAAGAATGTCTGACATGGAAACTCCGAAAACTTGAGGGGTGAAGCGGTTGCGAGGATCGAGGTTGAGAAGTGAGACCGGCTTGCGCAACCGACGTTCAGTCATGCCTCAATCCGGCTGCGGTGAAGTGGATCAAGTGCTTTGCCATTTGCTCGCGGTGCTCGCGCTCGCTCTCGCCCGTGCGTCGCTGGATCATGCCGAAATCGGCCATGGCGTAAGTCAGCGCACCGACCGCGATGTCCAGCCGCCAATAGAGCTCCTGCTTGTCGAGATGAGGCAGCAACTGCGCGAACGCGGCCGCGAAATCCTTGAGCACGTAGCCGTAGTTTTCCGACAGGAACTCGCGCAGGTGGCTGTTGTGCTCGGCGAAGGCGCGGGCCAAAACCCGCATGAACACCGAGCCCCCCTTGCGATCCAGCGACAGCTCCAGCGCAGGGGTGATGAAGGCATCCAGCACCGATTCGAGCGTGGCCTGACCGGCGACGTCGATCTCGGCTAGCCGCTCCAGCCGTCGCCGGCTCAACTCGTCCAGCCTGCGACGGAAGACTTCTTCGATCAAGTTGTCCTTGGAGCCGAAGTGGTAGTTGACCGCCGCCAGATTGACGTTGGCCGCAGCCGTGACCTGTCGCAGGGAGGCTCCGGCGAAGCCGCGCTCTGCGAACAGTTCCTCCGCGGCGCCAAGGATTCGCTGCCGGGTGGAAAATTGTGGGCTGCCGTGCATGCTTCGTTCCGTTTCAAACAAACGTTTGAATACTAGGCTGTACGGCAACCAGGGTCAATCGGGTTGCGGGCACATGGCCAAGGGGCCGGCATTGGGCTAGAATCGTTGCTTATTTTGTGAGCTAACCCCTCATTCGTGCGGGGTTTTCGGGATAAGCTCACGAGCCCAAGCGGGCGTCGTGTGCTTTTTTTTACCTTAATTGTCACCAGACGAGGAACCCATGGCGCTGGAGCGCACTCTTTCCATCATCAAACCCGACGCCGTCGCGAAGAACGTGATCGGTCAGATCTACGCACGTTTCGAACGGGCGGGGCTGAATATTGTGGCCGCGAAGATGAAGCATCTTTCGCGCAGCGAAGCCGAAGGTTTCTACGCGGTGCACCGTGAGCGCACCTTCTTCAAACCGCTGGTCGAGTTCATGCTGTCGGGTCCGTCGATGATCCAGGTGCTGGAAGGCGACGGGGCGATCGCCAAGAATCGAGAGCTGATGGGCGCCACCAATCCGAAAGAAGCGGCATCCGGAACCATCCGTGCGGACTTCGCACAAAGCATCGATGCCAATGCAGTGCACGGCTCGGACGGACCCGACACCGCGTGTTTCGAAATCGGATACTTTTTCGCTGCGACGGAAGTTTGCCCTCGCGGTTGATTCATTGGGGAACAGCATGGCCGACCTGGCCCGTGCCAACTTGCTGGATTTCGATCGCAACGGATTGCGTAACTTCTTCGCCGACATGGGCGAGAAGCCTTATCGTGCCGATCAGGTAATGAAGTGGATCTATCACCGTCTCGAAAACGATTTCGGGGCGATGTCAGATCTCGGCAAACCCCTGCGCGAAAAATTGCCTGAAGTCGCCGTGATCGCGCCGCCGGAAGCTTTGCTGGACAAGGCTTCCAGCGATGGCACCCGCAAGTGGCTGCTGGGCATGGACGCAGGGAATGCGGTAGAAACCGTGTACATCCCCGAACCCACGCGCGGCACGCTGTGCGTGTCTTCGCAGATTGGCTGCGGGCTCAACTGCCGTTTCTGTTCGACCGGTACCCAGGGCTTCAACCGCAATCTCGCCACCGCCGAGATCATCGGACAGGTCTGGCATGCGGCGAAACAGCTCGGCAACGTCACCCACCAGCAGCGCCGCATTACAAACGTCGTGATGATGGGCATGGGCGAGCCGCTGCTGAACTTCGACAATGTCGTCAAGGCGATGGGCCTGATGCGCGACGATCTTGGTTTCGGTCTCGCCTCCAAGCGCGTGACGCTGTCGACCGCCGGGGTGGTGCCGATGATCGACAAGCTGGGTGAAGTCGCAGACGTGTCGTTGGCGGTATCGTTGCACGCCCCCAACGACGAACTGCGCACGCAACTGGTCCCGCTCAACAAGCGCTGGCCGATCGCCGAACTTCTGGATGCGTGTGCACGTTACGCCGCGCGGCGTCCGCGTACCTCGATTACCCTCGAATACACCTTGATGAAGGGCGTCAACGATACGCCCGCGCTCGCGAGGGAATTGATCAAGCGTGTGCGCAACCTTCCTGCCAAGGTAAACCTGATCCCCTTCAACCCGTTTCCGGGCACGCAATTCGAGCGCCCGGACGAGGAAACGATCCGCGCGTTCCAGACGATTCTCCTGAATGCGGGCGTGCAGACCATGGTGCGCCGCACGCGTGGCGAGGACATCGATGCCGCGTGTGGCCAACTCCAGGGCAGGGTGGCGGATCGTACCCGCCGCCATGCCGAATTCCAGCGCAGCGTCGAGGCTCAGCTGACAGAGGTGCAGGCGAATGCGGCATAAGTCCTACTCCGTGCTGGTGGTGATGGCGTTCGCAGTCGGGCTCGCGGCTTGCAAGCACGACCCCGGCATCATCAAGTATCCGTCGCCGATGACCAACCTCCAGAACGCGCCAAGTGACACACGGCAGGAAGACAAGCAATCGGCGGCGCAGACTCATACCCAGCTTGCCGCGGCGTATATGGGACAAAATCACCTGAAGGAAGCAGAGGTTGCGCTGAACAAGGCGCTGCAATTCGACAACAAGTACATTCCGGCGCATACGATGCTGGCGATCCTCGATTGGCGCATCAATCGTCTGCAGGATGCCGACAAGGAATTTCGCACGGCCATTTCGCTCGACCCCTCCAATGGCGACACCAACAACAATTACGGCAAGTTCCTGTGCGAGCAGGGCAAGCAGCAGGAAGCCATGCGCTATTTCACGCGTGCTCTGGCCGATCCGTTCTACAAGACTCCGGCCTTGGCCAACGCCAATGCCGGCATGTGCCTGCTGAAAGGCAACGACTATGCTGGCGCCGAGCCCTATCTGCACAAGGCCCTGGAACTCGATTCGAACTACGGAGCGGCGCTGCTGGCGATGGCCCAACTCGACTATCGGAAGGGCGATGCGTTCGCTGCGCGCGGATATTTGCAGCGCTTCGAATCTGCCGGCCAGGCAACGCCCGAGTCATTGCTGCTCGGCTACCAGATCGCGACTCGCCTTGGTGACAAGGAAACCGCCGCCAATTATTCCAGTCGCCTGCAGGATCAGTTTCCGAATTCCACGCAGGCGCAATCGTTAAATGGTTCCAGCCAATGATCGACCGCGAAGATACCCCGGACCTGTTCAGCGACACTGTCCTGCGTGACGCGGCGGCCACCGCGCACTCGGACGCTAGCCCGCCCGCCGGAGACGTTTCGATCGGTGAGCGCCTACGCGCGGCGCGCGAGGCGAAGGGGCTATCGCTCGCCGATTGCGGGCACGAGTTGCGCTTGCCGGTCAAGGTGCTGGAGCGGCTGGAAGGCAATGACTTCGGAGAGTCTGAGCATTTCGTATTCCTGCGCGGTGCGTTGTCGGGGTATGCGAGGATGCTGGGGTTGCCACCGGGCAGTTGTGACCAGACCTTGCGAGCCGTGGCGCCTGCCGAACAGCCCGCACTGGTATCGGTCACCCGCACCTCAGCGGCGCGCTGGCTGCTGCAGCGTTATGGGACCGCCGCCACCTACATTGTGCTGACCGCGACTATTGCAGTCCCACTGGTGCTCCTTGGATTGCGCGGCGGCCTTGAGCGCCCGGCTACCCGGATCGTTTCGCTGGATCAGGCGCCAGCAGTATCGACACATTCGGCACAATCCAAGATCGCGGCGGCGCTTCCGGGCACTCCGGCGATTTCTCCGGACGCCACGCCGTTTCGTGCCTCGATGACACCGTTCGCAGCTATCGGCCTCAATGACATTAGCGGATCAGATGCGGATGGCGGCTTGAATCGAACGCAGGTCGCTCCTGCGCCGGTGCCGAGCGCCGTGACCGGCGGGCGGCATGTCCTGACTATCGCTGCAAGCGCCAATTGCTGGTTCGAGATCACCGACGCCAACGGCGAGAAAGTCGATTCCGGGTTGCTGCACGCCGGTGATTCGCGCACCTGGCGTTCGGCGGGCGTAATGCACGTCACCCTGGGCAACGCCGACGGCGTCAGTGTGACTCGCGATGGGCAGCCGCTCGCGCTTGCGCCGTACCAGCATGCGAACGTGGCCCGCTTCGACGTGTTCGCCAAGGCAGCTGGCAGCAGCGAAAACGACTGATTCTCCTGTATCCTTTGGCGTTTGCCACCCCGCAGGCGCGGGGCTTACGTGTGCATGTGGATAAACGATGGCTTTCGAAGACTACGACGAGTACGAGCAGGGCGAACAGGTCCGCAAGTGGATCAGGGAAAACGGGATCGCCGTGGTGGTCGGCGTGGCGCTGGCGCTGGTGCTGATCTTCGGTTATCGAAAGTGGCAGGCTCACGCCACCGACCACCAGATCCAGGCGGCATCGCAGTTCGCCGTCGTGCAGAACGCCGTGCAGGGCGACAACAAGCAGGCCATGTCTGCCGCGCTTGGCGACCTGCAGAAAAATTACGCCAACACGCCGTACGCGGCCTTCGGCAGCGCCGCAGTTGCCGAGTACGACGTAGGCAAGGACGATTTGAAGCAGGCCGCGCAAAATATCGAATGGGCGCATGCGCACAGCAAGCAGACCGCGTTGAAGGCGCTGTTCGCGTTGCGGCTTGCGCGGGTCCGGCTTGCGCAGGGTCAGGCGCAGCAGGCCCTGAAAGCCCTGGACGCTATCCCCGCCGGGGACTATGCCGCCAGCGCAGCGGAACTTCGTGGCGATGCGCAGCTCAAACTCGGCGAGACCGGCGCGGCGAGCAGTGCCTACGAGCAAGCGATGGACAAGCTCGACAAGGATGCACCTGAACGCAACGTGGTACAGATGAAGCTCGACAACCTTACGCAGCCCACGGCTGCGCCAACCGGAAAACACGCCCAATGACGCGTCGTCACCTTCTGCTTTTGCCGTTGCTGGTTGCAACGGTCGCGCTGTCCGGTTGTGGCCTGTGGAGCAAGCTGTTCAACCGTGGCGAGAACATCCAACCGCCCAAGCCGCTGGCGGAATTCACACCCAGCCTGCAGGTCCAGAGGGTCTGGTCCACGCGCATTGGCGATGGCGCGGGCCGCTCGGGTGTGCGGCTGCAGCCCGCATATGCGGACGGCAAGCTTTATGTCATCAGCACGGACGGCAAGATCGAGGCACTGGATGCCGGGACCGGCAAGAGTATCTGGAAACAATCCACCCGCGTCGGTGACGGCATCTGGCCATTCCGGCACAAGAAGCCTGGTCCGGATGCGCGTTACGCCGGTGGTCCAGCTGTCTCAGGCGACCTGCTGGTGATCGGAACGCTCGACGGGCACGTTTACGCCATGGATGCGGCGACCGGCAAACGGTTGTGGAGCACGGCAGTTGACGACGAAGTGATCTCGCCACCGGCGATCGACGCCGGCATGGTGTATGTGCGCACCAACTCGGGCTACGTTTACGCGTTCGATGGCAATTCAGGCGAGCGCAAGTGGCTCAACGACCAGGCCAACGTACCTCTGCTGAGCTTGCGCGGAAACGGTGCGCTGCTTGCGGCGCATGGCGTGGTGATGTTCGGCACCGATGACGGCAATGTCGAGTCGGTGCGGGGCGACACCGGCGCCGTGCAGTGGAAACTGCCGATCACCAAGGGACTGGGCCGCACCGACATTCAGAAATTGAACGACGCGGACGACACGCTGCAGCTCGATGGCAGCACCCTGTACGCGACGGCCTACCATGGCGAGCTCGTTGCCATCGACGCGGCCCAGGGTCAGCTGCTCTGGAACCGGCCGTTTTCCACTTACGTCGGCGTGGGTGTCGGCGACAAGGAGCTGGTCGGCGTGGACAACGATTCACTGGTATGGGCGTTCACGAAGGAAAGCGGCGGCGACCTGTGGAAACAGGATGCGCTGCAATACCACTGGCTGACTGCGCCGGCGATCCAGGAGCAGTACGCCGTGGTCGGCGGAATCGACGGTTACGTGCACTGGCTGGATTTGTCCGATGGCAAGCTCGCCGCCCGCGTGCGACTTTCGAAGGACGCCATCCGCGCCCGCCCCGTCGTCAACGGCGACACGGTGTATGTCGAAGACGTTAAGGGGCACATTGCCGCCTACCGTATCGCTGGAACGTCCGGCTGACTGGCACCGCGCGACGGCTTTACAGCTGGCGGACTTCAGATCGGTCGCAACGTGCGGATGTACCGTTTGGGAGCCAGGAAATGTTCCTGCACCGAACTGACGTGTACGCTTCGTTGGCCGTGCTTCGACGTCGAACCACCTTCGCTCGCGACAGTTCCCCGCAGGTTCCGTCAGAATGACGAAAGTGCGCCGGATTTCAGGACGTTAGTACATGCTCCCCGTTGTCGCCATCGTAGGTCGCCCCAACGTCGGCAAGTCGACGCTGTTCAATGCGCTGACCAGGACCCGCGACGCCTTGGTTGCGGATCTGCCGGGCGTTACGCGCGACCGCCATTACGGCGTGTGTCGCCTTGGCGAGTGTCCGTTCGTGCTGGTCGATACCGGCGGGTTGTCCGGCCAGCATGTGGAAATCGACGAGCTGACCGAGAAGCAGGTGCAGCGGGCGATTGACGAAGCCGCCGTTTGCGTGTTGCTGGTCGATGCGCGGGAAGGCGTGCTGCCACAAGATCGCGCGATCCTCGATCGCCTGCGCCGTACCGGCAAGCCGATGCTGCTCGCCGTGAACAAGACCGATGGCCTCGACGCACAATCGGCACTGGCCGAGTTCGCGACGTTCGGTGTCGCCGCGACATTCGCGATGGCGACCGCGCACGCGCGTGGTGTCGATGTGCTGCTGTCGGCGATACTTCCATTGCTGCCGGCAGACGATGATGCGGCGGAAATGCTGGATCAAGCGTACACGGGAACCCGCGTGGCCATCATCGGGCGCCCGAACGTCGGCAAGTCCACGCTGGTCAATCGCCTGCTTGGCGAGGAACGTGTGGTGGTCTCGGAAGTCGCCGGTACCACCCGTGATTCGATCCATGTTCCGCTGCTGCGTGACTGCAAACAGTACACGCTGATCGATACCGCCGGTGTGCGTAGGCGTGGCCGCATCGACGATGCGCTCGAGAAATTCAGCGTCATCAAGACGCTACAGTCGATCGCGGCGGCCGACGTCGCGGTGGTGATGCTGGACGCGGGCGAAGGTGTCACCGATCAGGATCTTGCCCTGATCGGACAGGTTCTCGATGCCGGACGCGCGCTGGTCATCGCAGCCAACAAGTGGGATGGCCTCGAAAGCTACGACCGCGAACGTTGCAAGGCCGGCCTCGAGCGCAAGCTCGGCTTCGTCGAGTGGGCGAAAATTGTATTCCTGTCGGCCATGCACGGCTCCGGATTGCGCGAACTGATGCGGGCGATCGACTGCGCCGGCGCCGCGGCGGCGCGCAAACTCGGTACGTCCGACCTGACGCGGGCGCTCGAACGCGCGGTCTCAGCGCACCAGCCGCCATTGGTACGCGGACACTCCCCGAAGCTGCGTTTCGCGCATCCGGGTGGAGAGCATCCTCCAACCATCGTGGTCCACGGCACCCGTACCAAACACATTGCCGACAGCTACCGGCGCTATCTCGAAAACTTCTTCCGCAAACGCTACAAACTCGAAGGCACGCCGATCCGCATCGAATTTCGTGAAGGCGAGAATCCTTATGCCGGCAAACGCAATGCGGCCACGAAGAGCCAGCAGCGAAAACGGCAGCGGATGATCCGGCATGCGCGCGGACGCTGATCGCACGCTAGGGCTGGTCCTCTCTGGTGGGGCCGGTTCGCGCGTGGGAGGCAAGGATAAAGGATTGCAATCGTTGCTTGGGCGGCCACTTGTCGGGCACATGCTGGCGGCCCTTCGCCTGCAGTGCGATGCGCTGGTCGTGAGCGCCAATCGCAATATCGACGCATACGCGGGCTACGCGCCGACCATCCATGATGAAAACCCGACGCACCTCGGTCCACTGGGCGGCCTGATTGTGACCTTCGGATTTCTCGCAGCCAATCGCCATGCTTCTTTCCAATGGCTGTTGACAGCGCCGGTGGATTGCCCGGATCCACCATGCGACCTCGCATTGCGTTTGCACGCGGCATTGACCACGCACACTGACTCGGTCTGCGCCTACATGCGACATGCCGGCGTTGCGCAGCCGCTGTTCGCGCTTTATCGCATCGAAAACGACATCGAAGGGTTGCGCGCGTCCGCGCAATCCGCGCTGGACGTACATGGTTCGCCGATGCACTGGCACAAGTCGCTCAACGCACTCGCGGTCGACTTCAATGCAGATGAATCTGCCTTCCATAATTTAAATACGCCCGCAGAGTTTGCGGAGTACGAGCGCACGCATGCCGGATCCTGATTGCCTGACCCACCTCGGCCTTGAGCAGGCACTGGAGATCGTCGCGGCGCACGCGACGCAGCATCGACTGCCGGTCGAGGCTGTCGACCTGGCCAACGCACACGGACGCGTACTCGCCGAGGACATCCGTGCACCACATCCACTGCCGCCGTTCGACAACTCGGCGATGGACGGATTCGGACTGCGCAGCGTAGATCTGCCGGCTGCAGGCGAACCTACTTTCGAATTGATCGGCGACGTTTTTGCTGGCGCGACTGGGGGGCCGGAAGTTGGCCGAGGTCAATGTGTGCGCATCACCACGGGTGCACCGATACCCGCCGGCGTCGACACGGTGGTGATCAAGGAAAACGTAACGGTCGAAGCCGGGCGTGTGACCGTGAAGGGGGGAGAGAAAGCGGGGGCCAACGTGCGTAGAGGGGGCGAGGACTATGCCGAAGGCGACCTTGCCTTTGGTTCCGGAACTCGCCTCGGTGCAGCCCAGCTGGCCGTGCTCGCCGCACTGGGGATTGCGCGCGTACACGTACGCAGATTGCCACGCATCGCAGTCATCGCCACCGGCAACGAGCTGGTGTCCGCCGGACAGCAGCTCGGTTTCGGCCAGATCCATGAGTCCAACGCAGTGATGTTGTCTGCGCTCGCTCGCGAGACCGGTGCGCGGGTCGTGACACAAGCGGTCGTGCACGACGATCCGGAAGCGTTGCGTGTCGCGCTGCTCGAAGCTGCGGCAGATGCCGACATCATCGTGACCAGCGGCGGCGTTTCGACAGGAGAGGCCGATCATCTGCCGCGCGTGCTGCAAGTGGTCGGTGAAACCCACTTTCACAAACTGCGTTTAAAACCCGGGATGCCGACCCTGTTCGGACAGATCGGCGCGAGCCTGTATTTCGGACTGCCCGGCAACCCGGTGGCATCATCGGTGATCTTTCGGGTCTTCGTCCGCTTCGCCTTGCGCGCGATGCTGGGCGTCAAGGCAGTAGGGAAGCCACATCGCGCACGGTTGGGGACTCCGTTGCAGAAACGCCACGTGCGCGCGGAACTGACGCGCTGCGCCGTGCGTACCGACGAAGACGGCGTGTTGTGGGCGATACCACATGCGAAGCAGGGCTCGGGGATGTTGCGTGGACTTGCCGAGACCGAAGCACTGGCGTTGCTGCCTGAAGGCACCCGCGATTACCGGCGAGGCGACGTCGTCACGTTGTGGCCGGAGTGATGCGCGATAATGTGCACATGGACATCAACGAAATTTCTCCGCGCGACGCGCTGGAGCGCCAACATGCCGGCGCCGTGTTGCTGGATGTGCGCGAAACCTTCGAACATGCCACGGGCATGGCCGCGAACGCAGTGCCGATACCGCGCGGCGACATTCCGCAGCGCATCGCGCAGGTTGTGCCTGACCTTGTTGCGGAAGTCCTAATCATTTGCGCGCATGGCCAGCGTTCCATTTTGGCAGCCCGGACCTTGCAACAACTCGGTTACACGAACGTCGTGTCGGTAGCGGGTGGCACCGCGCGCTGGGTCGAGGAGGCGTTGCCTGTCACCAAGCCCGGTAGCGACGTGGACTTTTACGACCGCTACTCGCGTCATTTGCGTTTGCCGGAAGTCGGCGAGGCCGGCCAGCGCAAGCTGGGAGCCGCACGCGTGGTGCTGCTGGGGGCTGGCGGGCTCGGATCGCCTGCGGCGTTCTACCTTGCCGCCGCGGGGGTTGGCACGCTGGTGATCGCCGACGACGATGTGGTCGAACGCAGCAATCTCCAGCGCCAGATCCTGCATACCGATGACCGGATCGGCGTCTTGAAACTCGATTCCGCTGCTGAGGCACTTCACAGGCTGAATCCCATGGTGAACGTTGAAGGCCTTGCCGAACGCGTCACCTCCGCGAACGTCGAGATGCTGCTCGAAGGCGCCGACGTGGTGCTGGACGGCGCCGACAACTTCCAGGTGCGCTATCTGCTCAACGACGCTTGCGTGAAACTGGGCCTGCCGCTCGTGTACGGTGCGGTGCAACGTTTCCAGGGACAGGTCAGCGTGTTCGATGCAGGACAGCAGCGGGGTAGGGCACCTTGTTATCGCTGCCTGTTTCCGCAACCACCGGCGCCCGAGGATGCACCGAATTGCTCCGAAGCCGGCGTGCTGGGGGTGCTGCCGGGTGTGATCGGGATGCTGCAGGCGACCGAAGTGATGAAGCTGATCCTCGGTATCGGCGAGCCGTTGGTCGGCCGCGTGTTGATGTTCGACGCACTGTCGATGCGATTCCACGAGACGCGGCTTTCGCCCGATCCAGAGTGTCCGGTGTGCGCGCCGGGTACGCTGTTTCCCGGCTACATCGATTACGAGGCGTTTTGCGCAACAGGCAATTGATACAAGTCTTCACTCCGGGGCCGCTGAAAGCAGAGCCCGGAATCCACACTGGCCTATGGCGACACGTTCGCAGCGAAAACACAATGGATCCCGAATCGCTGCTTCGAAGCATCCGGAACGACAAAAAAAGGGGTCCACCCGATATCAGGAATGAATGCTATCGGTTGCGCTTCCGCGCTTCTTCGAATGCGGCCAGTTGCCCCGGGGCGGCGTCCTTCTGGTATTTTGCTTTCCACTCGGCGAACGGCATGCCGTACAGGGCCTCGCGTGCCTCGTACTTCGACAGCGTGAGGCCGCGTTCGGCGGCGGCTTCGCGATACCAGTCGGCGAGACAGTTGCGGCAGAAGCCGGCCAGGATCATCAGGTCGATGTTCTGGACGTCCAGCCGGTCTTGATTGAGGTGATGCAGGAGGCGGTGGAGGACGGCCGCCTCGAGTTCAGTCTGGTTTGCGGGTTTCACGGGATGTTTTGCGCAGCTTGTGGAATCGGCGACAATGCACGTTCACTGTAACGCAAAGGGCCAACGCCAGCATGTCTGGATCCTCCCACGTCGCACGCATTCTCGATGGCCGCAGGATTGCCAGCGAAGTGGTCGACCACGTCGCGACCGGCGTCAAGGCGCGGCTCGCCGCAGGCCGATCTGCGCCGGGGCTCGCGGTGATCCTGGTCGGCGCCGACCCGGCTTCAGCGGTGTACGTGCGTAACAAGCGCAAGGCCTGCAAGCAGGCCAGATTCAAATCATTCGACTACGATTTGCCCGCAGAAACACCGGAAGCCGATCTGTTCGCGCTCGTCGACAAGCTGAACGCCGACCCGGCGGTACACGGCATCCTGATCCAGTTGCCGCTTCCGCCGCACATCAACGCCAACGCGCTGATCGATCGGATCGACACGCGCAAGGACGTCGATGGTTTCAGTGCCATCAACGTCGGGCAACTGGCCTTGCGGCGTTTCGGTCTGCGACCGTGCACGCCCAAGGGCGTGATGACTTTGTTGGGCCGCACCGACCGTCCCGTGCGTGGCCAGCACGCTGTGGTGGTGGGCGTATCCAATCATGTCGGCCGACCACTGGTGCTGGAACTCCTGATCGCGGGATGCACCACGACGTGTTGCCACAAGTTCACGCAGGACCTCGATCAATACGTCCGCAGGGGCGACATCGTGATCGCGGCGGTCGGCAAGCCCGGCCTCGTCAAGGGCGAGTGGATCAAGCCCGGCGCGGTAGTGATTGACGTCGGCATCAACCGAATGGAAGACGGCCACCTCGTCGGCGACGTGGAATTCGAGGAGGCCGCCAAACGCGCCTCCTGGATCACGCCGGTGCCGGGCGGCGTCGGCCCGATGACCGTCGCCACACTGATGGAAAACACGCTGGAAGCGGCTCAGGCGTTGGATGGAGGGGTGGTCTGACCAGAAAGTCGATGGCTGCTTGCTCCTAACGTTGCAATCGCGCGATCAGGTTGCGCACCGCTGCGCGGGCGAGAGGCGTATCGGCTGCATGCCGAGCTTGTTGCATAGCTCGGCCACCACGATCGCGCGCCCGCGCATGAAGTCGGCGTAGGCCGCGCACCTCGGGATCAGCCGGCATCCGTCAGCGGCAAAGCATCGCGCCTATTCGCGGCCGATGCCGCTGGACGCGCCGGTTATCAGGACCAGTTCGTCGCGCTGCATGATGCCTCTCAACCGTTGGGTAGCCCCATCGTAACGCGGCCCGTGTTTGCGTATAATTGCATATTGCACCACCGGGTTCCGTCCATGCGCATCCTCGCCGAGGCCCTGACCTACGACGACGTCTATCTCGTCCCCGCCCATTCCTCCGTTGTGCCGCGCGACGTCGATACGTCGACCAACCTGACCCGCGCGATCCGCCTCAACATCCCTCTGATGTCTTCGGCCATGGATACCGTGACCGAAGCGCGTCTCGCAATCACCATGGCACAGTGCGGCGGCATCGGCATCATCCACAAGAACATGACGGTCGAACGCCAGGCAGCCGAGGTGCGTCTGGTCAAGAAGTTCGAAGCCGGCGTGATCCGCGATCCCATCACGGTCGGTCCTTTGACCTCGATCGGCGAAGTCATGCACATCACCCATTCGCACGACATTTCCGGCGTGCCGGTGGTGGACGGCGACAAACTGGTCGGCATCGTCACCAGCCGCGACCTGCGTTTCGAAAAGAAGCCCGACGACCCCGTCAAGAACATAATGACCCGAAAGGAACGGCTGGTCACTGTGAAAGAGGGCGCGGGTGAGGACGAAATCGTCGGTCTGCTGCACAAGCACCGCATCGAAAAAGTGCTGGTGGTCAACGACGCGTTCGAATTGCGTGGACTGATCACCGTCAAGGATATCCAGAAAGCGCGCGACAACCCGAATTCTGCCAAGGACGACCACGAACGCCTGCGGGTAGGCGCGGCAGTCGGTGTCGGCGGCGAAACCGAGCGGCGCGTCGCGGCGTTGGCGGAAGCCGGCGCGGACGTGATCGTGGTCGACACCGCGCACGGCCATTCGCATGGCGTGATCGACCGTGTTGTCTGGATCCGCAAGAACTTCCCGGACCTCCAGATGATCGCCGGCAACATCGTCACGGGCGACGCCGCCCGTGCGTTGCGCGATGCAGGCGTGAATGCCGTCAAGGTCGGAGTGGGTCCGGGATCGATTTGCACCACCCGCATCGTCGCGGGCGTCGGGGTACCGCAGATCACCGCGATTTCAATGGTCGCGGAAGCGCTGAAAGGCGACATCCCCCTGATCGCCGATGGCGGCGTACGGTATTCCGGCGACGTCGCCAAGGCCATCGTCGCAGGCGCATCGTGCGTAATGCTGGGCTCGATGTTCGCCGGCACCGAGGAGGCGCCTGGCGAGATCGAGCTGTACCAGGGACGGTCCTACAAGAGCTACCGCGGCATGGGTTCGTTGGGCGCTATGCAAAGCGGCTCGTCCGACCGCTATTTCCAGGAGCAGGCCGCGGCCGACAAGCTGGTGCCGGAAGGCATCGAGGGCAGGGTGCCGTATCGCGGCCCGCTGCGCGCAATCGTGCATCAGCTGGTCGGCGGTCTGCGCGCGTCCATGGGTTATTGTGGCTGCGCGAATATCGAGGAGATGCGCACGAAGCCGCAGTTCGTGCGTGTCACCGGCGCGGGCACACGTGAAGCACACGTGCACGACGTGCAAATCACGAAAGAAGCCCCCAATTACAGGATGGATTGACGCTGTTTCCAGCCTGTCGGTGTGAGGTTGAGTTCAAGCACCCTTTTTTAATCCGTCACCCCGGAGCTACGCACTACGCAAAATCCGGAAGCCGGTTTTCTCAAGCAAGTAAAGGCTGGATTCCGGATCGCGACTTCGCCACGTCCGAAATGACGGGTCGATGGTTTCAGACTTCGGGTTTCTGTCAAAAACCATGCACGACATTCATGACGACAAAATCCTGATTCTCGATTTCGGGTCGCAGTACACGCAATTGATCGCGCGACGTATCCGCGAGATCGGGGTGTATTGCGAGATCTGGGCGTGGGATCACAATCCAGCCGCGATCGCGGATTTTGCGCCGAAGGGCGTCATTCTTTCCGGTGGTCCTGAATCCGTCGTGGAGCACGGTTCCCCACGTGCCCCGGAACAGGCATTCGGGCTGGGCGTGCCGATCCTGGGTATTTGCTACGGCATGCAGACCATGGCGTTGCAGCAGGGTGGCAAGGTCGAAGGCGGACATTCGCGCGAATTCGGCCATGCGCGAATCACGGTCGCAAGCGCATGCAAGCTGTTCGAAGGCCAGTCGATCGAGCAAGATGTGTGGATGTCGCACGGTGACCGTGTTACTTCGCTGCCTCCAGGATTCCGGCCGGCAGCGTCGACCGAATCGGTGCCGATCGCAGCGATGGCCGACGAATCGCGTCAATGGTATGGATTGCAATTCCACCCAGAAGTTACGCACACGCGGCACGGTGTCGAGATTCTGCGTCATTTCGTGGTGGGCATCTGCGACTGCGCGACTTTGTGGACGCCGGCGCGTATCGTCGACAACGCAATCGCCAACGCGCGTACGATGGTCGGTCGGGGCAAGGTGCTACTGGGACTATCGGGCGGAGTGGATTCCTCGGTGGTTGCCGCGCTGCTGGAAAAGGCCATCGGAAAGCAGCTCACCTGCGTCTTTGTCGATACGGGGTTGCTGCGCGCGGGCGAGGGCGACCAGGTCATGGACGCCATGGCGCGCCACATGGGCGTGCGCGTGATCCGCGTGGACGCGGCGGAACATTTCTTCGACGCGCTACGCGGCGTGGCCGATCCCGAAGCCAAGCGCAAGATCATCGGCAAATTGTTCGTCGAAATATTCGACGCCGAGGCGCAGAAACTCAAGGACGTGATGTGGCTGGCGCAAGGCACGATCTACCCGGACGTGATCGAATCGGCCGGCGGCAAGACCGGCAACGCGCATGTCATCAAAAGCCACCACAACGTCGGTGGCTTGCCCGAGAAGATGAACCTCAAGTTGCTCGAACCGCTACGGGAATTGTTTAAGGACGAAGTGCGACGGATCGGCTTGGAGCTTGGACTGCCGCGCGAGATGGTCCATCGGCATCCGTTCCCGGGTCCGGGATTGGGTGTACGCATCCTGGGTGAAGTCAAACGCGAATACGCCGAAATCCTGCGACAAGCCGACCGGATCTTCATCGAGGAGCTGCGTACCGCGAATTTATACGACAAGGTCAGTCAGGCTTTTGCAGTGTTCCTGCCGGTAAAATCCGTGGGGGTAGTCGGTGATGGGCGGGCCTACGAATGGGTGGTGGCGCTACGTGCGGTCGAAACCGTCGATTTCATGACCGCACACTGGGCGCAACTTCCGTACGAATTCCTTGGGCGTGTTTCAGGCCGTATCATCAATGAGTTGCATGGGATTTCTCGTGTTGTGTATGACATCAGCGGCAAGCCGCCCGCGACTATCGAGTGGGAATAGACGCATCAATGGCTTGCAGGACGATACGACTACCCTAAAGTTGCCGTAACGCTTCGTGAAGTCGGGTATGGAACCTGCAAAGCCACTGCTGACGGCGTCCCTGCCATTTTCCGACGTTGATCACACCTTCATGCGCCGCGCATTGGAACTGGCTGCTTACGCGCGCGACTCGGATGGAGAAGTGCCGATCGGTGCGGTGCTGTCGCTGGACGGCAAAATCGTCGGCGAAGGCTGGAACCGCAACATCACGCTCAGCGATCCAAGTGCCCACGCCGAGATCGGTGCCTTGCGCGATGCCGGGCAGCGGTTGGGCAATCATCGGTTCCCAGGATCGACTTTGTATGTGACGCTGGAGCCGTGCGCAATGTGCGCGATGGCGCTGGTGCACGCACGTGTCGCCCGGGTGGTCTACGGCGCCAATGATCCCAAAACCGGCGCCGCCGGCAGCGTGTTCGACACGCTCGTATCCGATCGCCACAACCATCGCGCTGAGGTGAAAGGCGGGTTGCTAGCCGAAGACTCCGCTGCGTTACTGCGTGGCTTTTTCAATGCTCGACGCTAATCTTTGGTGATATTATTTTACACAATAGGCATTTGCATCAATAAACGCGAAGGCAAGTCTCTTCAAGGCTTTGCATCGCCTGTGCCCCTGCAGGGATAGTTTAGGAAGCCGATTCAGCGAGGCGGAAAATTGTCGCAGCACTAATTGACGGGCTGATCTCGGAGCGGGCGTTCGCGTACCGGACGCTTGTCCAGCTTGCGTTGCAGCGTGCGCCTGTGCATGCCGAGCCGGCGAGCGGTTTCGGAAATGTTGCCGTCGCATTCGTGGAGTATGCGCTGGATGTGTTCCCACTCCAGCCGTCGTAGCGGCGGCGACGTCTCAGGCGCATCGCTGCCCTCTCCTGCGGCGTCGTTAGCGTCGTCCAATAGCGCGCGCACGACGGCGTCTGCATCAACGGGTTTGGCAAGATAGTCGTGCGCCCCCAGCTTGATTGCCTCCACCGCCGTGGCAATTGATGCGTAACCGGTCAGCAGCAGGATGCGCACGCGCGGCAACGCCGCGCGCAGCGCGGGGATCAGTGCAAGGCCGCTGTCCGCGCCGAGTTTGAGGTCGACGACCGCGTAACGGGGTTGGCGGACACGACCAAGTGCGAGCGCAGTGGCCGCAGTATCGGCGGCAACGACGTCGAAGCCGCGTCTACGCAACGCCCGTGACATCGCAGCCACGAACACGGCATCGTCTTCCGCCAGCAACAGGGTCCGATCGTCAGGCGCTGCACTCATGCACGTGCCCCGGTCAGCGGCAGGCGTACAAGAATGCGGGTGCCATCGGCACCACCTTGCGTGCGCATTTCGCCGTGCATGCGCTCGATAGCCGAACGCGCCAACGACAGGCCGATGCCGAGTCCGTCGGGCTTGTTGCTGGCCGCGGGCATGAAATCCAGTCTGCTGTCGGGGAGTCCGTTGCCACGATCGCCGATCGTGAATTCGATGAGGTCGTCGTGAACGTCAGCCGCGAGCACCACTGCCAGCGAGCCGCTCTGCGACGAGGCATCAAAGGCGTTCTGCATCAGGTTAAGGAGGGCGTGTGCCAGGCCAGGCTGAACTGCGACCCGGTGATCGCGCACGTTTGGCGCAACATCGATCGTAACCTCGGCTTCGGGACGCAGCAGGCGAAAACGATCGACACTCGTCTGCACGTAATCACCCAGCGTCATGTCCTGGGTAGTCCCGGTAAGTTGTCGCCTCCCGTATTCGACCATTTCGCGAAGGATGCCGCGACAGCGCTCGACCTCCCCCAGCATCACGCGCACGTCATCGCGAAGTGCGACATCGTGCTCGCGGCCGTGTTCGAGTTCCGGCAGCAGGACGCGCAAAGTCGACAACGGTGTGTTGAACCGATGTGCAGCATCGGCAGCCTGGGTCGCGATCGCAAGAATGCCTTCGTCACGCAGCGTGCGTTCGCGCAGCAGGCGGGTGGCCTCGCGCTGCGCGTTCAACTGTGTGCGCATGCGGCCTACGAATACTGCCAGCAGCAGGACTGCGATCAGGAAGTTGATCGTCATGCCGGTCAGGTGCAAGCGAAACCCGTTACCGTGCATCGGCATGTCAGGCAGCGGCACATGGAGAAAGATCAGAAGGCTGTACACCCCAGCTGCCAGCGCCGTGACGGCGGTGGTGGTCGCGCGGGACAATGCCGCCGCGGATAGCGCCACTGGGGCCAGCAACAACGTAATGAACGGGTTGCTCGCGCCACCGGTGAAATAAAGGGCCCAGCCGAGCAACAGCATATCGAAGCCAAGATGACAGAGCGCTTCGCGTTCGCTCACCGGCCAAGGCTGGCGAAGGCGCCAGAATGCGACAGGCGTCGCCAGCACGAGCACGAGAATACCGGCAGCCAGCTCTAGCCGCGGCAATTCGACATTCAGCCAGACGACTGCGAACACCACTGCCAGTGCCTGACCGAGAGCGGCCAGCGGACGCAACCAGGCGACGGTGGTAACGAGGGCGCGGGCGTCGGATGGAGACGACGCCGAAACGCTTTGGCCAGAGTTATCGGTCATGACCAGGCAAAAATGAGAGCGCCCTATTGTACTTCTCGCCATGGTCAGTGTCACAGGCGGCGGCGCAACTGATCTTGTACAAGGCTATATGCCGCAGCCAGTGAGTCCCGGCGCAATCCCGATCGCTGCTTGTTGTGAGCCTCGCCCTGAATACAGCACATTACTCAAAACTGCCAAGTAAGAATGATGGTGGGCCCGGTAAAGTCAACGCTGCGCAGCAACGTCTGCTCACTGTTCTGCCGATAGCGCAAGTAACGCCAAGCTAAAGCCACATCGCCCCAGCCGAAAGCGTACCCCGCGCCTAGTTCGGCTTGGCCGGAAGGGTCCGAGCCGCTCAGGCCGACATCGAAATAGTAAGGCACAAAGAAACGTCCGTTACCGGGCGTCCAGCGCCCCTTGATACCGACAATGGCGTTGGTGACATGCGTGTTGCGCGATTGATGGCCGTTGCTCGCAAGATCGACATTTCCCTGGTTGCCTGCCAGAGAAAGATCCCAACTCAGGTTGCCCTTGATCCACAGGTAACGGGCGCCGAACAACAGGTCCGCATAGCCGTCCGTGCCATGTCCCAGTGTGTACATACCGGCAAACGTAACCATGCCTCCTTTAAGCCCCCAGCGCGTGTTCGAACTACCGGTTGCGCCGAAATTGCTTCCGTCGATTGAGCGGATACGACCTTCCTGGTTGTTGAACTTGACCCAGTCGATGTCGCCATACATGCCCCAATTGCCCTTGCGCATGTCACCGGAGAGCATGAATGCTCCGCTGAGATGGTCCCAGAGGTCACTGGAACTGTTATCCAGCGACTGCCCCTGCGCCTGGAACCGCAGATCGGCGTTGATGCCCGGCAACCAGGCGGAAGGGCTGATGCTGTAACGCCAATTGCCGTCCCAAGGGTTGTCGGAACTGGCAAATGCCGTGGCGGGGACACCTGCGGCGACAACAAGCACAAGCAACGAAACGAGGAGATGAAAAATACCGGCGCAACGATGCACGGTATGTGCAGCCGGCAGCTTGACGAAGCCGACAGGCTTGTGGCCAAACCCATCAAGGACTCCGCGCGTGCCCCGCTCCGCCGTGGTGCGGGTGTCGTGGATGAACGCGATTGGCTTGCTGCTTTCGAACTGTGGCTTGACCATGCTTGTGGTACCAAAAAAATGGGATGCTTCCACGCGACACGTATCCGGGGAATCAGGTGAACACATCAACGTGCATCTTCGGTCAGATAGCGATTGACGGCCTGCACGTCCTTGAAACCCAGCGTGCCGGCAAGCGATGCAAGATTCAGCGTGGAAAGCAGGTACTGGTAGCGTGCGGCGTCCAGGTTCTGCAATGCTGAAAAATACTTCTGCTGGGCATTGAGCACGTCCAGCGTGGTGCGCACACCGACCTTTTGTCCGAGTGTGGTGGCATCGAGAGAGCTTTTTGCGGAAACCACGGCCTGCTGCAAAGCTGCTATCTGATCTACGCCCACATCCACGTTCAGAAACTGCTGTTTGATCTGGACATTGGTATTCAATACGGCCGACTGCAACTGGTACTGCGCCTGCTGCTTGTCGTCCAGCGCTTCGCGATACTTGGACTGGTTGGCACCGCCTGTGAACAAGGGGACAGAGAGTTGCAAACCGACGACGGTTTGCCTGCTGCGGTCGGGCGCCACCAGAATGGGTAGTGTTCCACTCTGACGCATGTCCTGATAGCTGGCGAACAGGTTGAGCTGGGGTCGCCCAAGCAGGCTGTATTTGCTGACTTCCGCAGTGCTTATGTCGACTTGAATCCTTGCGCCTGCGATAGTCGGATTGCCTTGTTGTCCGCGATCCACCCATACCTGCAGGTCGTCCGGAACCGGTGGCCGCGGCTTAAAACTCTCAGGCACCTTGCTCAACGCATTCGGCGGTTCGCCCACGATGCTCTTGAACAAATCCTGCTGAATCGTGAGGTTGTTGGCGGCCGCGATCTCCTGCGCCACGATTCCGTCATAACTGGTCTGGGCATCGTCCACGTCGGTGATGTCGGTCTTGCCGGCCTTGAAACGAGCCTTGGCGCTTGCCAGTTGCTGTGAGGTCGCCGCTTTCTGTTCACGCGTGAGTTCGAGGCTGTCTTCCGCCATCAGGACCCCGAAATACGCTTGCGCGACACGCAGTATCAGATTCTCGTTCGCGCCCTGGAACTGGATGGCGGCGAGTCTTGCCTGATCGTGCAGTTCGGCCTTGCCGGTCCATGCCACCGCGTTGTAGATCGGCTGGGTCAGGGTGACGGCGAACCCGTGCAGGTAGCCACTGCTGTCGCCCACCAGTACCGAATTCGGAAATCCCGGCGGCAGGATCGCAAGCGAGTTGATGTGCACGTAGTTGTAGTTACCCGTGGCATTGACCTGCGGCAGATACAACGCTGTCCCCTGCCTGCCCTTCTCCACACCTGCTTGATACGCATATTGCGCAGCCTGGGTCACGGGATCGAAGGTCTGCGCCTTGCGCACGGCGTCGCTGAAGTCCATGGCGTGTGCCGTGCCCACGAGCAGCGTCACCGCGCACGCGAACTGGCCCAGGGTCCAGTCAATGCGCATGTCGGCCTCCCTGTTCTTCCGCCGTCGGCTCGCTGGCGAAAGCAGCAAGGTCCTTCGGTTTCCACGCGCTGGCCCATATCGCGCACATGGTTGGCAGGAACAGGAGTGTCAGCAGTGTTGCGACACTCAAGCCACCCATGATGGCCCAGGCCAGCGGACCCCAGAACACCGAGCGCGTCAGCGGAACCATCGCCAGTACCGCTGCGGCCGCAGTCAGCAGGATCGGGCGGAAGCGGTGTACGGTGGATTCGATGATGGCATCACGCACGCTGGCGCCTTCGGCCAATGCATGATCTATCTGCACGATCAGGATTACGGAATTGCGAATGATCATCCCGAACAGCGCAATGGTGCCAAGCATGGCCACGAACCCGAAAGGTATCCGGAAGATCAGCAAGATGGCCGTCACACCGATCAAACCGAGTGGCGCGGTCAAAAGCACCAACGCCATCCGACGCATGTCCTGCAACTGGATCATGAGCAGGAACAGCACGATCACGACCACCAATGGCATCACCGCCGAAATGGTCTTCTGTGACTTCTGGCTCGACTCCAATGACCCTCCAATGTCGATGTGGTATCCAGCCGGAAGCGTGGAAGCGAGCATACTGACCTTTGGCCACAAGGAAGCTTCCACATCGTTGCCCTGCGCTCCATTCGCGACGTCCGCCTGCACAGTGATGGTGGGTATGCGGTTACGGCGCCAACGGATACTGTCTTCGCTTGCGAGTTGCAAGGTTGCGATCTGGGACAAAGGAACGAACTGGCCGCTTCGCGTGTAGATCCTGAGGTCCTTCAGGTTGTTTAAGTCGGTACGCTCCGGGGCGGTAAGGCGCGCAAATACATCGAGGCTGTCGGTGCCTTCGAGGTACTGCGTGATGTCGTAACCGCTCAACGACGCCTCGAGGGCCTCGGAAACGCTTTTGGAGCTGACGCCCAGCACACGCGCCTTGTCCTGATCGATGTTTACCTCAAGGGTCTTGATCCGCTCACCCCAGTCCATGTTCACGCCGCGCGCATCGGGATCGGCGCGCACAATTCCCATCACCTTGTCGGCAACACTCCGCAACTTCGCACCGTCAGTGCCGCTGATGCGGAACTGGATCGGATAGCCGACCGGTGGCCCGTTTTCAAGCCGCGTCACACGGCCGCGTACGGCCGGAAAGCCAGTGTCCAGCAGATGCTGAATCTTCCTCAGGACCGTTTCACGCTCTTCGCCACCCTTGGTCATGACGGTGAGTTCCGACAGGTTGTTCAGGGTCTGCACGTTTAGCGGAAGGTAAAAACGCGGGCTGCCACCACCCACGTAGCTCGTGACCGAGACGATGTCGGGGTCACCCTGAAGATCCTTTTGCATGATGGCTGCTTGTTGTTCTATCTCATTGAACGTGGCTGCTTGCGGCATCCACAGGTCCACCATCAACTCGGGTCGGTCGGATGACGGAAAGAATTGTTCCGGTATGAGCCGAAACAGGCCGATCGACAGTACGAACAAGACGACGGTGAAAACGATGACCGCAATGCGATGGTCCAGGCACCAAGTGACGCGTTTGCGAAACCAGCGATAGAAGGGCCGCTGATATACCTCGGTCTCCTCGCCTGCCTTGGGCTTGAAATCCGGCAGCAGTTTGAAACCCAAGTAGGGCGTTACAAGGACTGCCACGAACCATGAAACAACCAGCGAGATGCCCACCACCTCGAACAGCGAGCGTGTGTATTCAGCTGAACCTGATTTCGCTATGGCAACGGGGAGGAATCCGGCAACCGTGATCAACGTCCCGGTCAGCATGGGAAACGCGGTCGCCGTATAGGCAAACGTGGCTGCGCGGACGTGGCTCCAGCCCTCTTCCAGCTTCAACACCATCATCTCGACTGAAATGATTGCGTCGTCCACGAGCAGTCCCAGCGCGATGATGAGTGCCCCGAGCGAGATGCGTTGCAGATCGATGCCAAGCAGGTACATCACCAGAAAAGTGACCGCGAGCACGAACGGGATGCACAGCGCGACCACGAAACCGGTGCGAAGCCCCAGCGACAGGAAACACACCAGCAACACAATCCCCACTGCTTCGTAAAGACTGTCAGTGAATTCGCCCACGGCGCCCTTGACGACCCGTGGCTGGTCGGACACGGTATTGATCTGCACTCCGATCGGAAATTCGCGTTGCAGTTGTACTGCGGTCTCCCCCAACTGCTTGCCGAGTTTGAGCACGTCGCCGCCGCTTCGCATGCTGATCGCGAGACCAACGGCGGGCTTGCCGTTGAAAAACATCTTCAGGCTGGGCGGATCCACGTAACCACGCGTCACATTGGCGACATCGCCCAATCGGAATATGTGGTTATTGGCGTAAATGCCGATATTGCGGATGCTCTGCACCGACTGGAAATCACCGCTGACCCGCAACTGGATCTGCTCGGCTCGGGTCTGGATAATGCCGGCGGGATCCACACCATTGACTGACTTGAGCGTTGCCACGATCTGGTCGGGGTTCATTCCTAGCGTGGCCAACTTGGCGTTCGAATACTCGATGTAGATGCGTTGGTCCTGCGCACCGAGGATGTTCACCTGGTCCACGTCCGGGACACGCAGAAAGGCATTGCGCGCGGTATCGGCGAAATCCTTCATCTGTGCGTAACTGAAGCCGTCGGCAGTGATCGCGTAGATATTGCCGTAGGTGGTTCCGAATTCGTCGTTGAAGAACGGACCCTGCACACCACGCGGCAGGGTATATTTCATGTCACCGATCTTCTTGCGGACCTGGTACCACACTTCAGGCACATCGGACGGGGCGACGTCGTCGCGCAAGGTGACGGTCAACTGGGTTTGACCGGGTTCGACATAACTTTTGATGAAATCAATCTCTGCGACACTCTGCAGCTTCTTTTCCAGCTTGTCGGTAACCTGGTCCTGCATCTGGCCGATAGTGGCTCCCGGCCAGTAGGTCTGCACCACCATGCTGCGGACGGTGAACCCCGGATCCTCTTCCTGGCCGAGATGGAAATAGGAATACGCGCCGCCGATGAACAGAACGATGATCGCAAAGAGGATGAACTGCTGGTGCTTCAGCGCCCAAGCCGACAGGTTCATGCCACTCATGGATCATTGATCCCGCTGGCTGTAGGTGCCGACGGGCCGTACCTTCTGTCCCGCGTGCAGCAGGGCTGCCCCGGCTGTAACAACCACGTCTCCGTCTTTGAGTCCGCCGCTCACCAGCGCATCGTTTCCCTGTGCAGTGAACAACCTGACCGAATGCAGGGATACGGTCGAAGTCCGAGGGTCGACCAGCCACGCCGCCGGCCCATTTGTCTGTTCGACAATCGCAGTCAACGGCAGCGTAAACCCGGAGTACTGACCCGTACTCGGAAGGTGCACGTACGCGGTCATACCGAGCAGCATTGCAGCGTCGGGTTTGAGCACGGTGACATGCGCGTCGTACGTCCGCGTCGTGGGATCCGTGTCCGGATCGATTTCCCGCAAGCGTGCGGGGTACTTCTTGTGGGGGTCGGCCCACAAGGTCACATACATCCCCTTTGCATCCCGCAACTGATCAACGCGCGACTCGGGAATGTTGATCACCACTTCCCGATTACCGTCCTGGGCAATCGTGATCACCGCCTTGCCGGTGTCAACAACCTGTCCGACATCCGCGTTTATGACCGTGACCACGCCAGCAACTGCCGCCCGCAAAGTGCCATAGCCTGCCTGATTGGTGGCCTGATCGTACTGCGCTTGCGCCATCTGAAGCTGCGAGTTCGCGGTGTCGGCGTTGGTTTTGTCCCGGTCATATTCGGCCTGGCTGATGAAATTCTGTTTCACCAGCTGTGCGTCCCTGTCAAGGGTGATCTTCGCCTGCGCTGCCTGGCTGTGCGCCGCGTCGAGTTGCGCCTTGGCGGCCTGCCGGTTTAGATCGAGCTGTGCCGGATCGAGCTGCAGCAAGGGCTGCCCGGAAACGACGTGTTGGCCGACCTCGACCAGTCGCCTGGAAATCGTGCCGGTGACGCGGAACCCTTGATTACTCTGGAATCGCGCGGCGACCGCGCCGGAATACGTGGCTCCCACCGACCCCTGTGACTGGCCGACGATCAGGGTCTGGACTGGACGGACGTCTTCGGAGGTAGGCCCCTTATGCCCGCAAGCCGCAAGCATCATCGCCATCGCAACAATCGCAATCGCCGCACGCCGCATGATGCTCCCCGACAAAATCACCACGCAATAACCGGATTTCCGGCGTGCGCTGGACCAAACATCCACACCGCCAGTAACGACGGCACCCGTCGGGTTCCTAAGGTGAGAACCCGTTCGCCTTGTCGAGCCTGGCCACGAAACGCGCGACCCAGTAATCAATCAAATCGTGCACCTGTTCCCCAGATGGCCGCGCCGACTTTCCTGCCACGGTATTCCTGCTCTCGCGGCTGTCCACCGTCTCGCCGATGAGCCGCCCGGATTCGCTGTCCAACGCCTCGGCCTCGAAAGACATCCGCAATACGTAAGGATTCTTGCCAACCGCCCTGCGACCGACATCGAACAATGCCTTGAGCGGGACGAGATCACGGGCTTTCAGCTGTGGCTGGACTTCTACCATGCCAACCACCGCCACCCGCACTTGCGCTACGCCCGGGCCTGGCGCAGTCACGACCTGATAGTGCTGCGCAAGCGCAGCGGTCATGCGCGACTTGTAATAGGCGCTCATGGATGCGACTTGCGCAGGGTCTAGCGAAACGTATTCGCCACCGGTATTCAGTGCGACCACCGGATCGTCGACGATGAATTTCCGGTACTGCGAAGCCTGCGCGCCTGGCGCGACGTAATGCAGATAGCCGGGATCGGCAGGATCCGCCCGCAGCAAAGCGTAGTCTTGCAGGAATCCCGAGTACGCCGTCGAAGTTGCGGCCCGCGAGGGTTTGGTCTGTGATGTCGAACACGCCGCGAGTGCCGCGACGAGAATGGTCAAGAGAAAATACCGCACGCACCGTTTCATGAGTAGCCTCCCTTTACGTCAAACAGCGGGATCGTGCGACGCCAAACGCTCGCGTGCTCGCTCCATGGCATGGGCGCGCTCATCTGGTGCAGACGAACTTTATATAGACGTAACTCTCGCTGCTGGCGGGAGCGCCACGACCAAATCTGCCGAAGCCGGGTCCAACATTGATCTTGTTGCGCGCGCCTTGAGCAAGGACGCGGTAGTGTCCCGCACACGCGCTGTACATCTTGATCTTCGCATCCTGTTGCCTGGCTTCGACGTCGGACGCACTCCCATCTGCCTGATACCTCACCAAACCGAAATCCGCGCCCGTGGATGGGCCATCCGAACCACCGGGCCTTGCCAACATCTCGGCAGTAGTCGTCGCGCAACCGGCCATCGCCAGACAGGCGAGGCCAATAACCAGCATCCTGGTATCGAACATGATGGCTCGCCCCTTTTTGCGTTTGGGTCACGAAACCAGGCAGAGTGGCCTGCGTGGCTGTAAACGTCAGTCTGCACTACGGGTCCACGTGACCGTCTTGCCGAAAATTCCGCCGCCCACGGAAACCTTCAAACTGCCATCGGATCCGAGCGACAGTTTGCATGGATAAGACTTGCCGCTCGCTGGGGCGTACAGGGTGCCTCCATCCCATCCGTGCTCGCCGGAAAAGCGCAGCCCGGACAGCATCACCATGCCCATCACGGGCCGGGCACGCAGCGACGCATCGGGGTTGAGCCGGTCCACCTTCGGTTTGCCCGCCATGCCTTGCGAATCGTCAGCGGGGAAGCGTGGCGCTTTCAGCCATACGACATGGCCGTTATAGACGCCATTCGCATCCACGATTTCCACTTTCGCGGTGCCGTCATTCGTCAGCCACGTGCCGACGATGGCGTCAGCGGCACTGCTTGCGGAGACAGTCGAAGAAAACGCGAACAGACTGATCGTGAGTCCGATTAGTAATCGTCTCATGACAACACCCCCAAGTGAGCCGATCGAAACGGGGTAACAAGCGCCATTTGGACAGCCAAACGCGTGGACACTACTCTCCGAATGCCGGAGATGTCAACACTCAGCCGGTGCTGCCAGATGTACCTTACGGCGCGCCCGCGCGCGGCTTTAGACCGCAGGATACTCTCGCATGAATCGCTGGGCGGTGGCCCGGGCCTTCTCCGAAGGCAAGCTCCCGTTGGCCACTTCCTCCAAAAAAGCCTGGGTTTCATTCACGAACATGGCGTGAAGCGATGCGCCAACCTCATGGGTCAGGTGCAGCAGCAACTGCCGTTCTCTCGGCGCGTACAGTTCGCCCGGCCGCGAGGCCAACACCAGGAGGCCGATGAGCATGCCCCGCAGCGCCACCGGGAACACCAGACCATCTTCGCCCAGCGCGCTCCCAAGATCCTCTAGCCTGGTTTCGGTGAGGTTGGCGCGCAACCTGATGCAGGCTGGATCGTCAATGCCAAGCTGGGCCGGAAAATTCCGGGTCCCCCCTTGCTGCAGGCACCGATATCCGTTGCCTGCATGTTCGTAAATGCCTGTGGCCGGCGCTTTGACGCGGCGCATCACCTCTGAAACAGTACGGTCCACCAGGACGCGCCGGCTGGTGATGTACCCGCACTCCTTGGCAAACTGCGACAGTGCTGCTTCCGCACGGAACTGCTTGCGGAAAAAGAGGTACTCCACCCAGTGCTCGATGCGCTTGTGCATCTGATCGAACAGAATGCCGAGTGTCAGCGGAACGGCCAAGGCGACCAGAGTGCTTGCGCGGTCCCCCAAAGCTTCGTGTTCGATCAGGCTTTCGAGCAAACCGAATGCCGCGACCAGAATGGTAATCGCGATGGCGAATACGAGCGCGCGATTCAGTACCACATGCAAGGCCACCAGCCGATAGCGCAGTACGGCATAGGCAAAACCGATGAAGGAGGCTGCCGTGAATACATCGAATAGAATGTCGCTCGCGATGCTGCTGAGTCTGGTAGCCCCGAAATCGCTGGCCACCAGATAGGCGGCCACGATCCCGGCCACGCTGACCAGCACCCAGCGGATACGGGCGCGATCCGACGCCTGTACACGGTGGTAACGTGATACCAACATGCCGATTGGAATGGCGAACGCAAGCAGATGCGCCACCAGCCTAGCGTTTATGTGCGCGGGGTTGAACAACCAGTACCCGCCGAGATGGAAAGCCAGGTCATTCCCGACGAAACCAAACAGGTAAATGATCACCAGCAGAATAAAACCGGCGCGGCTCCAGCGGCGGATTTTGCTATACGAGTGTTCCCACGCTAGATCCTCCGCCAACAGATACAGGCCGATCAACGCGCCGGAGTAGAACAGAGCCATGCCCGCTACATCGGTCCACCCCGCAAGCGGCAGTGGTAACGGCAACCCGTCAGGGATATCCCAACACAGGTTGGCGAGGCACCATATTCCGACCCCCACCGCCGCCAAACGATTGCCTCGCCAAAAAATCAAGAGGCCCAAAGCGGCCAGCAACCAGACCAGCGCGATACCGAGCACGACCTCGAGCATGTTCACGAAGGTGAGGGGCATTCGTACAAACGCCACCGGAACTTGCAACTCGCGTCCGTTCCGGTTTACCGCAAGGGTGACGCGCGTGCCGGCCGGAACCAAGGCATAAGTCGTCAGTCCGAGGCGCGAGGTGATGTCCATGCGCGTCGCATCCACCACGTCGCCCGCGTGCAACCCCGCTGGCAATGGCACCGCGTAGGAGCTCGCCTCGACCACGTAGTGCTGGCGGTCCAGCGGCTTTGTCCCGATCGGGAGAATAGTCTGCGGGACAAATGGAAGACACAGACAGACCGCGGCGGTCAGGATACCGATCAGTAGCGCAATCCAGTGACGAACGCTCATCGAACCCCCGCTCATTGTCACACCGGCGTCGCGCACCAGAGCATCGCAGAACGCACGGAGCGTGCCAAGCTGGCACCGCCGGTACGCCTCGATGTCACGAGAATCGGAAAGTGTTGCTATTCGATCTCGAAGGTCAGGAAAGTCATTCGCCCATCCCGCTCGATTCGTAGAGCTGCAGGATTGCCAGGCGTGCAGCGCTTCAATGCGGCCCTCAAGTCTGTGACTGTCCCTACGGGGTCGGTATTCAGCGAATGGATGATATCTCCGTATTGGAGCCCGATGTCCTCGGCACGGTGGCTGGTCGTGGTCGCGGCCACCACTACTCCGGAATCGGTGCGCTGCTCCGACAGAAGATCGGCGACCCTCGGGGTGAGATCGATACCCACGATTCCCAACTGGGCCACAAGATCCTTGTCCGGGTTGGCAAGATCGAGGAGGCTGGCAGGGTTCCGCTTCCTCTCAACAACAGGCACAGTCAGCGACATCTTTTTGTTGCCGCGGAGAACCTCGAGGTCGACGCGATCGCCACTCTTGCGAAGGTAAATGCTCATGACGAACGTCGAAACGCTGTCGATTGGAGTGCCATCGAGCGTCTGGATACGATCATAGGGCCGCAGGCCCGCACGCGCGGCGGGACCCTCTGGAGCGACATCCGACACGATGACACCGGTGTCGGATGGCAAAGCCAGGGCCGACGCCAGCGCCGGTGTGATGGTCTGGACGTCGGCGCCGATATCCCCGCTGCGAACGTAACCGTATTGGCGAATTTGCTGGTAAACGAAACGGACAATGGCACTTGGGATGGCGAAGCCGATGCCTTCGCTGCCACCCGATTTGGTGAGAATGGACACGTTGAGGCCGACCAGATTGCCGTCGACATCGACCAGCGCGCCGCCGCTGTTGCCGGGATTGATGGCTGCGTCGGTCTGGATGTAGACCATGGGACTTTCCGGATCGATCTGGCGGAGCACGGCGCTGACGAGGCCCATGGTGACGCTGTTCTGCATCCCTTCGGGGCTTCCCACAGCAAGCACGAGCTGGCCTTGCTGGAGCTGGGCATACTTGGCGAAGGGAACAGTCGGCAGCCCTGTCGCGTCGACTTTGAGTACGGCAAGATCGGCCGTCCTGTTGTAGCCGACGATTTTCGCTGGCAGCGTACGTGCGCGTACGCGTAGTGCCGCGGGGGCCTGCGATTGTGTTCCTATTGCAGGAGTGATGACGACGTTGACCCTCTGCGCACCCTTGATGACGTGGTAGTTGGTAACGATGTACCCGTTCGGGTCGACGATGACGCCGGAACCGAGGCTGCTTTGGCGGCCGATCGGCGCGTCTGGATTCTGGTTCTCCTCATCTTCCGTGTCGTATCCGCTTACGAGAACTTCTACGACAGCCGGGGAAATCCGGCTGGCCAGCGATTCGAAGGCATCGCTCATCTGCCGCGCCACGGCGGAATCGTGCCCCGAGGAGGACGCTGCGGTAGCGGGTACGGCACAGAAGGCGGCCATAAACCCGGTCAGTACGCAGGCGAAGGCCACATTGCGATGACCTGCGGTTGCCAATTGTCGCTTCATTTTCGTTCCTTTCGTCAGGTCCCTACAGGGCACCCCGAAAATCCTTCGGGGTGCCCTGCGAGACTCAGATACCCGCTGTGAAAAGCCCCCAGATGCCCGATCAGCAGAGGCGCACCTGAAAACCATCCGGCCTCGGCATCTGCGAAATCGTTACCAGAGCGGGGCCGGAAGGTTCCTACATCACGCTCTTCCGGTAATTTGAGTTGGTGTTCACAACCCGGATTCCCTTCAACTGGGCGTCAAGCGTCGTTCGCGACGGATGATTTGTTCCGTCGGGAAGGCTGGAGAAATCCACGACCAACGTGACTGGGTCCTGCGGCGTGTCGAGGTACGTCTGTACGCTCAGCGTACGGATTTTTTTCGCGGCGGGGTCGAAGCCAACCGTCATCGAATCTCCCCGCAACGCGTAGTCCTTGAATACGAGATCCACGAGACCGTTGTTTCGGCCGAAGGAAACCTTCTTTTGCTTGAAAGCCTGCTCCATTTTTTGTGGATTGGGCGGGACATAGAGCTGGAGGACATGGCCCACCTGCTGCATGTAGTCCTTCATCTCGGCGGTTTTATTCGCAATGATTCTCTGCTTGAAACGGCCCCGGCGCCCTCCTTCACTGGAGGCATTTTCAGTCATGCCCCCGACCGGGACCTTGTGGACCTTGCCATCAGGCCCGTAGGAACAGGTGGATATCTTCGATGGCCTGGAATTGCCGTTGACCGTGATGTCCGATGTCTCGGTCCAAGTGTACTGATGCAGCTTCTGCTGATTTTCCGCGGTGGATGTTTTTATGGCTGCAAGTTTCTCCTGAAGCATTCCCGCGTGGCCCATGCCGCCGGATTGGGCAAAGATGGCACCGCTGTAACACACGGCCGCGATGGACATGCCTAAGAGTGCAAAATAGCCAGACATCCGAATGGTCTTGTTGTGACTGTGGTTCATATTCGTCTCCCTAGGTGTGCAGGTGGTTGCTGCTTGGTGATATCAAAAAAGGGACTCAAAACCCTCAACACAAATCGACAACCAGTCATGTGGCCCCGTGAGGTAAATGGCACCATTGGCCGAGCGACCGTCGGCGCCGTTGGCTACCTTGCACAACGCACCGGTCGACTTTTCATCAAATGAGCGATACACGGAGGCGCTGTCCAGAAACTGGAACCGCCGAGGCAAGGCATGCCGGCTGCTGGTCGCAGCTGATTGCTCGTCCCCCCTACCTGCGACGTGCTCAACAACCGACCCGTACTTGTGGTGTGCCAGTACGGGGCCCTTGTGCGCGAAGACATCGTCCGAAATGACTTGACCAGCCGGCGCCTTACCCGCGCCCGGGGCCACTGCAGCTCGCGATTCTCAATGCTGAATACCACTTCGCACAGTGACAGTCAACTCGGCCGTTTTGCACTGACACGTGCGAATGGGTCGATCCAGACCGATACGCCGAACACGCACCGCGAGTGTGGCACGAGGGCCGTTAGTCAATCCATTGCACTGCGCGGGGTCATGCCTGCTACCTGTGCACGACCGACTTCATCGCGCGTGATGTTCGGCTGATTCCGAACCAGTCAGAGACTCAGGAAGAAAGTTCCGTCAATGCCTTGCCTCGGTGCGCGGCAATGTGGTCGGTCTTGTCGCTCTTGATTTCGTACTGAGGGTCGCCCCCGCTGGCGCGGTGGGTGTGACCCTTGTAGTCGAAGTCCTTTGTGTGGACCTTGACGATGGTGCCACTGACCCGCCCCGCTTCGGAGTTCCAGGTGACGTGGTCGCCTACCTTGTAGCGTGGAGCATTCGATTTGCCGGTATTGCTGTCCGCCATGACCTTGTACTCGTCGCGTCCTCAGGCAATGGCCTTGTCGACAACTTTCTGGGCTTTGGAAAGAATCTCCCGCAGGTGCTCCTTGTCCCTGAAGCTCTCGGCGTAAATCTTGTAGATGTCCTCGGTGCCCGATGGCCGCGCCGCGAACCAGCCGTGTTCGGTGACCACCTTGATGCCACCAATCGGGGCATCGTTGCCCGGAGCCTTGTCCAGCACTTGCGTGACCTTGCTGCCTGCCAGATCCTTGATTTCGATATCATATGAGGAAAGCTCTGCAAGCTTCTGTTTTTGCGCGCTATTGGCAGTTGCCTGCACGCGATCTGTAAAGGGCATGCCGAGCTCGTCCGCTAATGCGTTGTAGCACTCGCCGGGATCGCGCCCCGCCTTCGCTGTGATTTCAGCGGACAGCAGCGCCGGCACAATGCCATCCTTGTCGGTGGTCCAGACCGAACCATCGTGGCGCAGGAACGACGCTCCGGCGCTTTCCTCGCCACCGAACGCCAGCGAACCGTCAAACAATCCGGGCGCGAACCACTTGAAGCCCACGGGCACCTCATACAGCTTGCGCTTGAGCTTGGCCGCAACCCGATCGATCAGCGCGGTGCTGACCACGGTCTTTCCGATCGCGACCGCTTCCGGCCAGTGATGACGTTCGCGGAACAGATAGTCGATCATCACGGACAGATAGTGATTGGCCTTGAGCAGCCCCGTGGATCGGGTAACGATGCCGTGCCGGTCGTGGTCGGTATCACAGGCGAAGGCGACATCGTATTTGTCCTTGAGCGCCAGCAGCCGCTGCATCGCGTATTCCGAGGATGGATCCATCCGTATCTTGCCGTCCCAGTCGGCGGTCATGAATGCAAAGCGAGGATCGACTTCCTCGCTGACGACGGCCAGGTCGATCTTGTAACGCTCGGCGATCGGCGCCCAGTAATGCACCCCTGCCCCGCCCAGCGGATCGACCGCGAGCTTGAGGCCGGCACTGCGGATCGCATCGAAGTCGATGACATTCGCCAGATCGGAAACGTAGGCGTCGAGGTAATCGTGTGTCTGCGTCGTGGCCGCCGTGCAGGCCTGCACGAACGGCACGCGCCTGACGCCCGCCAGTCTGTTCACGAGGTACTGGTTGGCCTGCTTCTGTACCCAACTGGTGACCCCGGTACCGGCCGGGCCGCCGTTCACAGGGTTGTACTTGAAGCCTCCGTTGTCCGGCGGGTTGTGCGAGGGCGTGATCACGATTCCGTCCGCCAATCCCATGTCGCGGCCACGGTTGTGGCACAGGATCGCGTGCGAGACCGCGGGGGTCGGCGTGAACTCACCGCCCTTCGAGGTCAACACCTCCACATTGTTTGCAGCCAGAACTTCCAGTGCCGTCTTGAACGCGGGCTTCGACAGCGCGTGTGTGTCGTAACCGACGTACAGCGGGCCGGTCACCGACTCCTGGTTACGGTAGTCGCAAATCGCCTGGGTGATCGCGTAGATGTGCCATTCGTTGAAACTGCCATCCAGCGAGGAACCCCGATGTCCGGACGTACCGAACGCCACGCGCTGCGCCGGATTGCCCGGATCCGGATGAATATCCGCATAGGCGGCCAGCAACTTGCCGATGTCGACCAGTATCGATGCCGGTGCCGGTTTGCCGGCGAGGGGATTGATCTTCTCTCCACTCATTTCATTGCCTTGCGCGCAGCGCGGTAACGCCGGATCAGCGCGTTGGTGGAGCTGTCGTGCCCGAGCCCCGGGTCGGTTGCGTCCTGCAACTGGGGAATCACCTTCCTGGCGAGCTGCTTGCCGAGTTCCACGCCCCACTGGTCGAACGAATCGATATGCCAGATCGCGCCCTGCACGAACACGCTGTGTTCGTAGAGTGCGACCAGGGTGCCAAGTGAACGCGGTGTAAGGCGTTCCACGAGAATGGTGTTGGTAGGACGGTTGCCATCGCACACACGGTGCGGTACCAGCCACTCGGATGTACCTTCGGCGCGAACCTGATCCGGTGTCTTGCCGAACGCCAGCGCCTCGGTCTGTGCGAACAGGTTCGCCATCAACAAATCGTGTTGACCGCCCAGCGAATTCAACGACTGATTGAACCCTATGAAATCGCACGGAATCAGCCGCGTGCCCTGGTGGATCAACTGGTAGAAGGAGTGCTGACCGTTGGTGCCCGGCTCGCCCCAGTAGATCGGCCCGGTGGGGTAATCGATGCGCGTGCCATTCAGTGTCACGTGCTTGCCGTTGCTCTCCATCGTCAGTTGCTGGAGATACGCCGGAAACCGTTTCAGGTATTGCGCGTACGGCAACACCGCGACGGTCTGTGCGTCGAAGAAATCGTTGTACCAAACCGACAGAAGGCCCAACAGCCAGGGCAGATTCCTGTCGGCTGGCGTTGTTCTGAAATGTTCGTCCATGGCATGAAAGCCTGCAAGCATTTCGCGAAACGCCTCCGGTCCGACAGCCAGCATCGTGGACAGGCCGATCGCCGAGTCCATGGAGTAGCGCCCACCGACCCAGTCCCAGAATCCGAACATGTTGTCGGTATCTATGCCGAACTTCTCCACCTCTTCGGCGTTGGTCGACACCGCGACGAAATGTTTCGCGACCGCGGTCTCGTCGCCGCCCATGCTCTGCAAACACCAGTCGCGCGCGGCGAGCGCGTTGGTCAATGTCTCCAGCGTCGTGAAGGTTTTGGAGCAGACGATGAACAGGGTCTCGGCGGCGTCGAGATCGCGGGTTGCTTCGACAAAATCCGTGGGGTCGACGTTGGATACGAAGCGAAACGTCATGTCGCGGCGGCTGTAGTGCTTCAACGCCTCGTAGGCCATCACCGGGCCGAGGTCGGAACCGCCAATGCCGATGCTGACGACATTCCTGATTTTGTCGCCGGAATGTCCACGCCATGCGCCGGAACGCACCTTGTCACTGAACTTGGCCATCCGGTCCAGCACGTCGTGCACTTCGGGTACCACGTTCTTGCCATCAACGAGAATGCGTTCGCTGCGCGGCGCGCGCAACGCAACGTGCAGGACCGCGCGCTTCTCGGTTTCGTTGATCTTGTCACCGCGGAACATGGCGTCACGGCGCGCGAATACACCACGGACCTTTGCGAGTTGCTGCAGCCGATCAAGCGTCTCGGACGTAACGAGGTTCTTGGAATAATCGAGGTACACCCCAGCGCCTTCCGCGACGTAGCGCGTCCCGCGCGCCGGGTCGGCATCGAACAGTTGCCTGAGCGTCGTGCCGCACAGCGATTGCCAGTGGCTTGCCAGCGCCCTCCACTCTGGCGATCTCCGCAGCGAAGACGGTTTCATGCGCGCGCCCCGCGCCCCGTAGCCATTGTCTCGAGTTTCGCGGTTTTCTGGTCGATCTTGCCCAGCAGGTCGTTCCACGATTTGACGAATTTTTCCGCACCTTCGTGCTGCAACCGGCCAGCGAGCGCCGCATCATCGATGCCGGCTGCGTTGAATTGCGCGATGACCTTTTCGCAATCGTCGCCATCATTCGCCAAGCTCCCGCCAAGCTTGCCGTGGTCGGCAAACGCAAGCAGGGTTTCTTCGGGCATGGTGTTGATCGTGTCCGGCGCGGCCAAAGCCTCCACGTAAAGTGTGTCGGAGGCATTGGGATCCTTGGTCCCGGTACTCGCCCACAACAAGCGCTGCGGATGCGCGCCGGCCGCGACAAGTTTTTCCCAGCGCGGCGACTCGCGCAGCTCGCACCATGCCTTCCATGTACGCTGGCTGATCGCGATCCCGAGCCGGTCCTTGAGTTCCACCGGAACCTTGTCCGCCACGGCGACATCCCAGCGGCTGACGAACAGCGAGACCACCGAATCGACATTCGGATCCAGGCCTTCGCTGATCCGCCGTTCTATTCCGCGCATCCACGCTTCGCCCGCAGCCAATGTCTGTTCGCGTGAGAACAGCAAGGTGACATTGACCGGAATACCCCGATGGATCGCTTCCTCGATCGCGGGGATGCCGGAAGGCGTACCCGGAATCTTGATGAACAGATTGTCGCGTCGCGCCTTGCCGTGCAGCGCCATCGCGGACTCGATCGAACCGTCGGTGTCGTCGGCGAGTAGCGGCGAAACCTCCAGCGACACGAATCCGTCCTTGCCGTCGCTGGCGTGGAACGCCGGCTTGAAGAGGTCGGCCGCGCGCCGCAAATCCTGCAGCGCGAGTTCGAAGAACAGATCCTCGCCCGACTTGCCCTGCGCCAGCAGTTCGGAAATCGCGTCGTTGTAGTCGCTGCCGCCCGAGATCGCCTTGTCGAAAATCGACGGATTCGAGGTCAACCCGGTGACATTTTGTTCGGCAATGTATTTCGCCAGCGTGCCGTCGTCAAGGATACCGCGTGTGATGTTGTCGAGCCAGATACTCTGGCCGAGGTCATGCAGTTGCTGGGTCGGATTCATGGTCTTACTCCGTGGCGGCTTCCGGTTTTGGAGGGGAAAATTCTGAAGGGGCAAGGAAAGTATCGGCGCGCAGGCCGCGAAGTTCGTCAATGGCCGCGAGTTCGATTTGCGCCGGCGGATATCGCTTGCGCGCGGCGGGGTCTTCCGCGTAATGACCCTGACGAACGAACACCGTGGTCACGCGCGCGCGCCATCGGCGCTTCACGTCATCGAGAAGTCGCAGCTTGTCGTCGATCATCACGTAATGCGCAGCGGGGAAGCGGCGTGCGACATCATTCAGCATGCGCTCCTTGTGGACGTAGATCAACACCCTGCCTTGCACGGCATCCGCGATGCCGGACACGTTGATCTTGCGCGGCTGCAGCACGACGTCGCCGTCGGACAGCACAACGCAGGGACCGAACTGCGAAAGGTGCCCGATCGCTTCCAGGGCACCCGGGTACAGGCGCTCGGCGAAGTTGTATTCCAGCAGGAACGCCGCCAGTTGCTGGGCGTGCAATTCATCGTCGCACTCCAGCCGGAATTTCTGGATCGCACCGAGATAATCGGCGTAACCCAGCTCCTCGCGCAGGTTCTCGTAAATGGTCCAATAAGTCCTTGTGGCTCCTGTGCCGAACACCTCTCCAATGTGCCGGCCTAGGTCGTCGTGCACCCGGTCGTTGTCGAGAAGGGTATTGTCGACATCGAACAGGAAAACGATGGAAGCCGACTGATTCATTTACCTTTCTTGCCTTTTTTACCTTTTGCAACGGCGCGTTCCACCTTGGGATCGTTCCAGCCGCCGGCGTCGGCGATCAGCGAGTCGGCCAGTCTCGGGCCCCAGCTTCCGGGCTTGTACTTGTGGACAGGCACCTTGTTGCCGAGGATCGGATCGAGCACACGCCAGGCTTCCTCGACGCAGTCGTCGCGGGTGAACAACGCCGAGTCGCCTTCGATAGCATCGCCGAGCAGCCGCTCGTACGGCGCCTTCCCGGTACGCGTGTTGCGGTGCGCGACCAGTTCCACCGGATGACCTTTCATCTCCTCGCCTGGCTGCTTGACCCTCGCTCCCAGCGAAATGACGACGTTGGGACTCAGCCGAAACCTGAAGAAATTGACCGCGCCGCGCTCGATGCCATCGAAAACCTGTTGTGGCGGATTCTTCAGGCGCACCAACACTTCGGTGCATTTGACCGGCAATTCCTTTCCGGCGCGGATGAAGAACGGCACGCCGGCCCACCGCCAGGTATCCATCTGGATGCGCAGCGCGGCGTAGGTTTCCATCTTGGAATTTCTCGCAACGCCGTCCTCCTTAAGGTAACCATCGAATTGGCCGCGCACCACGTCCTCGGGTGTCAGCGCCCGCATCGAGCGGAACAGGCGCAGTTTCTCGTCGCGCATGGCTTCCGCGCTGCGGTTGACGGGCGCGTCCATGGTCAGCAGGGCCAATACCTGCAGCATGTGGTTCTGGACCACATCGCGGATCGCGCCGACCTCGTCGTAGAACTTGCCGCGTCCCTCGACGCCGAAGTCTTCGGCCATCGTGATCTGCATGCTGGCGATATGGTTGCGATTCCAGAGCGGCTCCAGCAGCGAGTTGGCGAAGCGGAAATACAGCAGGTTCTGGACCGGCTCCTTGCCGAGGTAATGATCGATGCGGTAAATGTCGCGTTCGTGGAAGAACCGGTGCAGGACATGGTTCAGTTCGCGTGCGGACTTGAGGTCGCGTCCGAACGGTTTTTCGACCACCACCCGCGCGCCTTGGACGCAGCCTGCGGCATCGAGTCCCTCGACCACGGTTTCGAACATGCTCGGCGGAATGGCGAGGTAATGGAGGGGATGTTTCGCCTCGCCCAGCGCCTTGCGCAATTGCGTGAACGTAGCCGGGTCTCCGTAGTCGCCGTTGACGAACCGCAGTAACCGGCACAGCTTGCGCGCGGCCTTCTCGTTCATGCCGCCGTGTTGGCGCAGGCTGGAGCGTGCGCGCTCACGTAGGCGCTCCAGATTCCAGTCTGAACGCGCCACGCCGATGATCGGCAGATCGAAATGATCGTTGTGGATCAGCGCCTGCAGTGCGGGAAAGATCTGCTTGTAGGCAAGATCCCCGGTGGCGCCGAAAAACACGAAGGCGTCTGACGTTACGGCTGTCATCGGTCGAAATCCTTGGGTTTCATGGTCACGTGGACGAGGTGGTTTTGTCCGTCATCCTGCAGCGCGATGCCGGAGCCTGAATCCTGCAACGTTACACCATCGATTTCCATCGAGGCGATGCCCCGACAGACATGGCCCGGGTTTGCGACCTCGATCCGGTAGCTGGTGGCGTCCTGCCTATAGGTGAATGCATAGCCCTTCCATTGACGCGGAATACACGGGTCCAGCAGCAACTGTCGGCCCCGAAGCCGGATGCCGAGGACCCACTCGACGATCGCCCGGTACAACCATCCCGCCGAGCCGGAATACCACGTCCAGCCGCCGCGCCCGACGTGCGGCGCAATCGAATAGACGTCTGCGCATTCCGCATAAGGTTCGACCCTGTAGCGCGACATCGATTCGGGAGTCGCGGATTTACGGATGGGATCGAAGATTTCCAGCAACTCGCCGGCTTTGTCGCCGTCGCCCAGCATAGCGAACGCGATCAACGACCAGATCGAGCCGTGGGTGTACTGACCGCCGTTTTCGCGCAGGCCCGGCGGATAACCCTTGATATAACCGGGATCGTGAGGCGTGCGGTCGAAGGGTTCGGTGAACAACGCGACCAGCCCGTCGTTCGGGCGTACCAGTTGCGCGTTCACCGCGCGCATCGCCTGCTCCGCGCGCTCCGGATCGCCCGCGCCGCTGATCACCGCCCACGATTGGGCCATGGATTCGATCCGACATTCGCTGTCTGCGGAAGTACCGAGCGGCGTGCCGTCGTCGTAGAACGCGCGCCGGTACCACTCCCCATCCCACGCCTTGGTTTCCAGCGCGAGTTGCAAAGCGCGAGCGTGATCGCGCCAACGCGCCGCGCGCATGTCACGGCGATCCTCGGCGAAGGGTGCGAAGTCCGCGATCACCTTGTAGAGGAACCAACCCATCCACACGCTTTCGCCCTTCCCGCCGGCGCCGACCCGGTTCATGCCGTCGTTCCAGTCGCCGGTGCCCATCAACGGCAGACCATGCACGCCGGTCGCCAGGCTGGCGTCGATCGCGCGCGCACAGTGTTCGAAAAGTGTGCCCGGCTGCGCCGATTCATCGGGCTTGAAAAAAGAATCGGTCTGTTCCGGTTTGAGCGCATCGCCCCGCAGGAACGGCGCCTTCGCGTCAAGGACCGCGCGATCGCCAGTCGTTTCGATGTAATGCGCGACCGCGAACGGCAGCCAGAGTCTGTCATCGACGATCCGTGTGCGCACACCCTTGCCGGTGGGCGGCAGCCACCAATGCTGGGTATCGCCTTCCTCGAACTGCCGCGATGCCGACAACAGGATGTGTTCGCGTGCGAGATCCGGCCGCGCGATGCAAAGCGCGCCGATGTCCTGCAACTGGTCGCGGAATCCGAACGCACCGCTGGCCTGATAAAAAGCGGTGCGCGCCCACAGCCGACATGCCAGTACCTGGTATGGCAGGCAACGATTCACCAACAGGTCAACCGAGCGCTGGGGGCTTTCGATCTGCAGCGGATCGAGGACACCATTCCATGTCTTGTGGCTTGCCGCGAGCACGGATTCGAAATCGGCCTTCCGGTAACGATCGACCAGGCGGGTCGCCGCGGCACGGTCGCCCCCCTCGCCCAGCAGGAACACCAGGTCGACGCTTGCATCAGGCGCCAGATCAACGACGGTGACCACCGCACTGCGCAGGTTTCCATCACTTGTCGGCGTTGCGCCATCCGCAGTGCAAACAATAAAAGCCACCGCCCGCGTAAATTCTTCGCGCCAGGCATTGCGGGCGAACGAAGCGCTCCGGACGGGATCGGTTTCCACCAGCGTGGTCGGGCGTGGATCGCTGCCTATTGGCCCGAGTCTCCAGGTTGCGACACCGGCAACAGCGATCCGGCGCGGGCGCTGGCTGCGATTGTGCAGGCGCAATCGCGACAGTTTGACCGGGTCGGACGCAGCCACGCACTGGACCAGTTCAGACTCAATGCCGTGGACGTTTGCGTCGAACCGCGCATAACCCGGGCCAAAGCGCGCGACATAGGTCGCTCCGCCCGCGCGGACCGGAGCCGCTGTCGCACTCCAGAACACGCCGTCTTCCTGGTCGCGCAGCAGCAAAACATCGCCCAGCGGGTCGCACACGGTGTCATTCGACCAGCGTGTGATCTGGTTCTGTTGACTGTTGATCACCCAGCAATATCCGCCGCCTGTGGTTGTCGTCATGAAACCGAAGCCGGAATTGGCCACGACGTGGGACCATGGCGCCGGTGTGCTCGAACCCTCATGCAAAACAGTGACGTATTCGCGGCCATCCTTGGTAAAGCCACCGAGGCCATTCCAGAAATCGAGGTTGGCGGGCTGCGGCATGAACGCGGGTTTGCCTCCACGCGGCGGGGTAGGCACGTGAGGCGACTGGGCGCATGCCTCGCCGACCATCTGTACGGTGACAGCCGGTTGCCGAGCGAGCCCACCGTCGCTGCCGTCCAGCACGATTCTTGCAGACGCCAGCAGACCGTCGCGAAATTTCACATCGAGGCGATCTGCGCGCAGCAGGAATACCGATCCCTGCGAGTTGTCGTTCTGCCCATTCGACGGCGCGGCGTCTTTCAATGCCATCTCCACGGCATCGGCCCGTTGTCCGTCGGCAACATTGAGTACTACGAGGTCAGCCGGAAGCTGTTTTTCCCGCCAGAAGCCCTGAGCCTTCAGCAGATCCTCAACGAGGGCGGTTTCGCTCACCCGGCCAACTCGTGCGAGGACGATGGGCAGATCACCGGAAATGCCCTCGGCCCAAAGGACCGGCGCGCCGCCCTCCCCCTTGGCGATTGCATTGGGGGCGGCCCGAAGCGAGGGGTCGTCGTACACCAGTGCGCCGGCCAGTCGCTGATATGGCGAAGCCTGAGCCGATGCAGGGTCGACCCCATCGCGCCCACGCGGCGGCTTGTTCCGTGCACGAGCGAACACCCCCGCGCATGACGCCGGATCCAGGTAACTACGGATCAACACCTGCACCTCATCGCGCGATGCTGCGACCGCGGTAACGAACGCTACGCGGCGTGTCTCGCCTGCGCCGACGGCCAAGCCAGCGCGCATGCTGAAGATGGGATCCAGCACGGTGCCGACGGTGCCGGAAAGTTGTTGTCCCGCGGCCGTGGCCGCGGGTAACCTGAGCGACCCGCCACGACCGATGAAACGTGCGCGGTCGGTTTCGAATTGGCGCGCGAATGTCTCCTGCCCATCCACGACCACTGCGTGAGCGACCCAGATGTCCTGGTCGGCAGATTCTTTCTTTCGCCGCCACGCCAGCAGCACACCGTCCTCGAGCGAGGTCTGTACGAACATCTTGGAATATGCAGGGTGCGCGGCGTCGGCTTGCGCGGAACCCAGCACCAGTTCTAGGTACGAGGTCAGTTCGAGTGTTCGTGCGATCGGCCCGTCATTGCGCAAACCGATGCCGCGAACCTCGACCGCCTGTTCAGGATCAACGGCAATTTCCAGCGTTGTCGTAAGCACACCGTTCCGACGCGCGAAACGCACCATCGTATCGTCGAACCAGTACCGGACCGGGCCACCACAGGGCTGCGAGGTGGCCGACCACCTCGCACCGTCGCCAGTATCACGCACATATACGTAACCACCCTGCTCGCTCCCGGCCTGATCGGCATGCCAACGCGTCACTGCCAGGCCCTTCCAGCGGCTGTAACCAGCACCGGATGCAGCCAACATCACGGAATAATCGTCGTTGCCGAGGAAATGGACGGATGCAGCGAGCGTTTGGGCATCAGCAGGCATGGTTGAAGGCTCCCGGATCCGCAGGTAAGGCTCGAACCCATGATTATCACGACGCGTGCATCAATCGTTCGTGAAAGGGCAAGCTTGACTGACCTTGCAAAACGACACACGATGTGGGGAGGGGTCGCATGGCCATCGCGCGCCGCGGATACAGGTGCCTGCGCGACCGGCGCCGTTCCGGGAGAGCATCGATGGCCGGACCCGTAATGCAATCAGGCCAGTGACCGATGACGGCACCCGATATGTCGGTACCTCCGGAAATTCCATCCGGTGCGGTCCCGGCACTCACTTGTTACCAGGTGGATACGCATGCCGCACCGATCTTTCCGGGGCGCCACGAACACGCGTGGATGGATGTCACCAACGACCACTATGCATACCGGTGCCTGCCGCTGTCGATGGCCAACACCAGTGGGTGTGAGCTGACTTCGCCGTTCGATTTCGAAGTCGCCTGAAACGGCACCCGGGACAACCCTGACCACGCGAAAGACAGCATCCACGCCTTGGACGGGCTGGTTGAAACCGACTGCTTGCCGTTCGCATTCACCATGAACTGGCGTTTCACGCGACGGGGCACGGTGCGATTCGCGAATGGCGACCCATTCTGCTTCATCACTTTCTGTCGCACATGCTGCTGGACCAGGTAACGCCGAGGCATGCGAACATCGATGACGATCGCAAGCTCAAGTCCGATTACGTCGAGTGGGGCAAGTCGCGCGCCGAGCCCAACAAACTGCTGCACGACGGCGACCCGGCAACGGTCGCACGCAAGTGGCAGCGCGGATATTTCCAGGGCAAAGCCGTGGGCGGCGACCCGTCATTTCACATCAACAAGCGGCGTTTGAAACCATTCGAATGAGCACGTCGCCAGCAGCGTCGACACCGCGGTGCGTCGGAATGTTCACGCGACCGCGCGTACCATCACGTTCCGGCCTCGTCACGGCGCGGCATCGTCAACCTCTAACGCAAGGAGAACACCATGCAACTCGGAATGATCGGTCTCGGCAAGATGGGAAACTTCATGTCCCAGCGTTTGATGAAGGGTGGGCACAAGGTGATCGGCTACGACCCGGAAGCCAAGGCACGCAAGAAACTGGTGGACGCCGGTGGCAAGGCCGTAGACTCCATGGACAAGCTGATCAAGGCGCTCAAGGCCCCGCGCGCAGTCTGGGTGATGGTACCGGCCGGGAAAGTGGTCGACGAAACCGTCGAAGCGCTTGCAGGCAAGCTCGCCAAAGGCGATGTCGTGATCGATGGCGGGAATTCCAATTACAAGGACGACCAGCGCCACGCCGTCTTGCTGTCGAAGAAGGGCATCAACTTCGTCGACTGCGGTACCAGCGGCGGCGTGTGGGGACTCAAGGAGGGGTACAGCATGATGGTCGGCGGCGAAAAGAAAACGGTGAACCACCTCAAGCCGCTGTTCCAGACCCTGGCCCCCGGCAAGGACAAGGGATGGGGGCACGTCGGCCCGAGCGGCGCGGGGCACTTCGTCAAGATGGTCCACAACGGCATCGAGTACGGGTTGATGCAGGCTTACGCCGAAGGCTTTTCGGTACTGAAGCACAAGGAAGAGTTCGATCTGCACCTGGAACAAATCGCCCAGATCTGGCGCTACGGATCGGTGGTGCGTTCGTGGTTGCTTGATCTCACCGCCGATGCGTTGAAGAAAGACCCGGACATGAAAGACATCGCGCCCTACGTGGTTGATTCGGGCGAGGGCCGCTGGACTGTCGCCGAGGCCATCGAACTCGACGTGCCAGCGCCAATCATCACCGCCGCGCTGATCGAGCGGCTGCGTTCACGCGACGACAATTCGTTTTCCGACAAGCTGCTTTCGGCGATGCGAAATGAATTCGGTGGTCACGCGATGAAGAAAGAAGGGTGATGTCGCCCACGCACGCCCGGGAGCAAATCGTCCGCTGGCACGAATGCATGGACGAGACTTCATTGCGGATCGAGGCGCAAGAGCGCGTCCTCGCTACAGCGCGTGACGCCATCAACCAACACGGCGCTTTCGACATCGTGCTTGCGGGCGGCAATACACCCCGCAAGTTGTATCGCGCCCTGAGGCAGGCCGACACCGACTGGGCGAGCTGGCACATCTGGTACGGCGACGAGCGCTGCGCGCCACCCGACGATCCCGAGCGCAACAGCCGGATGGCGCGTGACGAATGGCTCGATCACGTGCCCGTTCGCACCGGCAACGTGCATCCGATCCCAGCCGAGCGCGGCGCGCGCGAAGCTGCAACGCTCTACGCCCGCGAATTGCGCAGCGTCGATACGTTCGATCTGGTGCTGCTTGGCCTCGGCGAGGACGGCCACACCGCCAGCCTGTTTCCCGGCCACGACTGGGGAACGCACGCCGATTCGCCGGACGTGCTCGCCGTGATCAAGGCGCCCAAACCGCCACCGGAACGCGTGTCCTTGAGCGCGCAGCGCCTGTCGCGTGCACGGCATGTGTTGTTCCTGGCCGAAGGCGCAAGCAAGCGCGACGCAGTCGCGGCGTGGAAAAGCGGCGCTGCGATCCCCGCCGCATCCGTTGCGCCGGAAGCCGGCGTGGACGTGCTGCTGGACACCGCCGCCTCGACTTGATTGCACAGCGCAATTACTGCTTCCGACCCTGAGGAGCCATCCGACGTCTCTATCTGGCTGCCGCAAAGCGTCGGTCGGAACTTTGCCCACGCTCGGCATGCGTATTTGGGGTTTGGAGCGGCAGAAGAGCTACGTGCGATTTGCGCCCGTGGGTCCATCCGCTTGCAAGTCATTCATGTGTGCTTTACAGTGAACCATATGGTTCACTATCAAACCCACCTCGACACAACGTTCGCCGCGCTCTCTGATGTCACCCGACGCGGCGTGCTGGAGCAGCTCTGGGGTTCAGACGCCTCAGTCACCGACCTTGCCCAAAGGTTCCGCATGACCCTCACGGGCATGAAGAAGCACGTCAGCGTCTTGGAGCAAGCGGGGCTCGTGACCACGGAGAAGGTCGGACGCGTAAGAACCTGCAGGCTCGGACCGCGCCGGCTGGAAGAAGAGGCCGCCTGGATCGAGCGGCACCGCGAACTCTGGAGTGCTCGTTTCGACGCGCTGGACGAGATTGTCGAGGACTTGAACCGTAAGGAGAAGGCAAATGCCAGAAGCAAAAGAAGGTAGTTCTGCCGCCATGAACCGCACCGTCGTGGAGCGCAAGTCCGACCGCGAACTCGTCGTGACGCGAACGTTCGATGCCCCCGCGCACATCGTCTTCGAAGCGTGGAGCAAACCCGAATTGTTCAAGCTTTGGTGGATTCCGAAGTCGGTGGGCATGTCGCTGCTCTCATGCGACATGGATATTCGCACCGGGGGTACGTATCGCCTCG
>JBOHYR010000084.1:0-5026 GCA_050737995.1 Rhodanobacteraceae bacterium | reverse complement strand
CCACGATCATCGGTGTGGTGGCGCGGATGCAGGTGCCGAGCGTCGACAGTTGGGCCAACGACTGGTTCTGGAATTCGATATTGGTCCCGACCCGGCTGGATACGACCTTTGCGCGCTATGCCATACGCGCCAAACCCGGGCGCCTGCAAGCCGCGATGCGCGAAGCGCCCAAGGCGCTGTACGCGGCCAATCCGATGCGGGTGATCGAGACCGGCGGCAGTTATGAGGACAGTAGCGTGCATTCGTTTGCCGCCATCCGCGCTCATGCCTACCGCGCCGATCGCGGCATGGCGATCCTGATGGGCGTGATTTGCGTGATCCTGTTGTGCGTCACCGGCGCGGGCATCGTGGGGCTCACCAGTTTCTGGGTCGGCCAGCGGCGCAAGCAGATCGGCGTCCGCCGTGCCCTCGGCGCCCGCAAGCTCGACATCCTGCATTACTTCCAGATGGAAAACCTGCTGATCGCCGGCGCCGGCGTGGTGCTCGGCGTGGTGCTGGCGATCGGGTTGAACCTGTGGCTGATGCAGCGCTTCGCGATGGATCGGATGCCGGTGTGGTACGTGCTGGTCGGCGTGCTGGCGTTGCTCGCGCTGGGTCAGGCGGCGGTGTTTGCGCCGGCGCGGCGAGCGTCCAACGTGTCGCCAGTGGAAGCAACCAGGAGCGTGTGATGAGGTTGGGATTCGAGAAGGGAATTGCGATGTGTCAACCGGAAAGCGCAATACCTCACGTCGTCATTCCGGGGCCGTGCGTAGCGCGCAACCCGGAATCCAGCATTTGCTTCTTTCCGAGTGAAGAGCATGGATTCCGGGTTCCATTACCGATGAAACCGGCAATGGTCCCGGAATGACGAGAATAGAAACAGCAAGGGTGACTGACATGTTTGCGTATTACCTCGACCTGGCCCTGCGCAGCCTGAAGCGCAACAAGATGCTGACGGCGCTGATGATCCTCGCGATCGCGGTCGGCATCGGCGCCAGCATGACCACGCTGACGGTGATGCACCTTTTGTCCGGCGATCCGCTGCCGGGCAAGAGCGCGCACATTTTCTACGCACAGGTGGATGGCGACCCCACGCCCGATTACAAGCACACCGAGCCGCCCGACATGATGGACTACCGCTCGGCGGTGGACCTGTGGAGCGCGCATCGTGCCGACCGTCAGGCCCTGCTCACGAACGATATCTCGATCAAGACGCACGTGCCGGACGTGAACCTGCCGCCACTGATGTTGAACGTGCTGTCCACTACCTCGGATTTCTTTCCGATGTTCGACGTGCCCTTCGAATACGGCAGTTCGTGGACGCCGCAAGACGATCGCGATCGCGCGCGGATCGCGGTGATCTCATCCAACCTCAACGACAAGCTGTTCGGCGGTCGGGACAGCGTGGGCAGGACGCTGATCCTGAACAAAAATGCGGTGCGGATCGTAGGCGTGCTGAAACCGTGGCGGCCTTCGCCGCAGTTCTACGGCGTGTACGGCGGGCGTTTCGCCAACGGCGACACGTCGAGTTTCTACGGTAAGCCGGAAGACGTGTTCCTGCCGTTCTTCAGCAGTCTCGAAATCAACGACGGCAACTTCGAGCAATTCAATTGCTGGGCCCTTCCGCCGCATCCGGGGCACTTGGTGAACGCGCCTTGCAACTGGGTCGGCCTATGGGTGGAGCTGGGCAGCGCCGCCAAGGTGGCCGGTTACCGCAGCTTCATTGCGAACTACGCACAGCAGCAGAAAGCGTTGGGCCGGATCCGCTACACCGAAACCCGCCTGCGCGACCTGATGGGTTGGCTGGATTTCAACCACGTGATCCCGCGCGACGTGAAATTGCAGACGTGGCTGGCGTTTGCGTTCCTCGCGATCTGCCTGTTCAACACAGTCGGATTGCTGCTTGCCAAGTTCCTGCGCCGTAGCGGCGAGATCGGCGTGCGCCGCGCGCTGGGTGCCTCGCGCCGTGCCGTGTTCGCGCAATGCCTTACTGAAGCCGGTCTGGTCGGGTTCATCGGCGGCATCGGCGGCTGGGTGCTGACCTTGCTGGGCTTGTGGCTGGTGCGCAGGCAGCAGACGCCGTATTCCGATTTGGTGCACATGGACGTATCGATGTTCGTCGTGACGTTCGTGCTGGCGGTCGCGGTGAGCTTGCTCGCGGGGGCGCTGCCTGCGCTGCGTGCCAGCCGCATCGCGCCAGCGTTGCAGTTGAAGACGTTGTAAGCCCTCCCCTTCAAGGGGATGGTTTGGAGGGGATGGGGTTGATTTTGGATGTCACGCAAACCCATCCCCACCCCGGTTATCCCCTTGAAGGGGAGGGAGAAAAGCAGCGCCCCTGCCGTTGAGGGCGGAGAGATGTCAGGAAACGAGTTCGAGGTATCACCATGCAAATCCAACCCATCCTCACTGCATTGCGCAAGCACAAACTTGCGACGGTATTAATAGCGCTCGAAATCGCATTGGCCTGCGCGGTGCTGTGCAATGCCTGTTTCCTGATCGCCAGCCGGCTTTCGGCGATGAACATCAACAGCGGCGTGGACGAGAACTCGCTCGGCTTCATCGCGCTGCAAGGTTTCGATCCGAAAGACGCGAACGATCTCGACGCACGCGTGATCGCGGGCGTGGGCGCGATTCCGGGCGTCGAATCGGTGCACGTCATCAACTCAGTGCCATTCGGCATGCAGTCCGGTGCGATGGGGATCACGGTCGACCAGGCCGGCAAGCACTTCCGCGGCGTGCCCGAGTTTTATCTGGGCGATCCCGGCACGCCGCAGGCGCTGGGCCTGAAGCTAGTGGCCGGGCGATTGCCGAACGCCGACGACTACCAGCCCGTGTTGAAAGGCTATTTGCCGGCGAGTTCGAGCGTATTGATCCCGCGCGCGCTGGCCGAGCATCTGTGGCCGGGCGAGAATCCACTCGGCAAGCAATTCTGGACGGGCAAGAATCAGTTCCGCGTGATCGGCGTCGTCGCCCATCTCTCGGTCCAGCAATACGACGAGGAAGGCGAACACGGCGCCGAATGGACGGTATTCGTGCCGACGTTGCCGCCAACCTCGTTGCTTGCCGGCACCTTTCTGATCCGCGCTCAGCCGAGGAACCTCGATCGTGTAATGACCGAAGCGAAAGCCGCGATCCCGAAGATCGCGCCGGACGCGGTGCTGGATTACGGCAACAGCCACACGATTTCATTCCTTCGCGCGCGCTTCTTCCAGACCGACCGCGCGATGGCGGGGCTACTCGTCGGCGTGATCATCGCGCTGCTGGGTGTCACCGCGTTCGGGATCGTGGGGCTCGCCAGTTTCTGGGTGGCGCAACGGCGCAAGCAGATCGGCATCCGCCGCGCGCTGGGCGCGACCCGTGGCGACATCCTGCGCTACTTCCAGACCGAAAACTTCCTGATCGTCACGTTCGGGATCGTGCTGGGCGTCGTGCTGGCGATCGGCATCAACCTGCTGCTGATGAAGTTCTTCGAAGTGCCGCGCCTGCCGCTGTGGTACCTGCCCGTCGGCGTGGTGGTGTTGTGGCTGCTTGGGCAACTGGCGGTGCTGGCGCCGGCGCTGCGCGCGTCGAACGTCCCGCCAGTGGTGGCGACGAGGAGCGTGTGATGGGCGCTGGAATTCGAGCATTGACTTATGCCAGTTCGAATGCACAACTCGTCCGGTTGTCATTCCGTGGCCGCGCGCAGCGCGGAACCCGGAATCCGGGTTTTGCTTTCCCTTCGGCAAGCAGCATGGATTCTGGGTTCCATCGCCGGTGGAGCCGGCAACGGCCCCGGAATGGCGAGAGAAAAGGTGGGCTGCGCTGCACTCCCAATGACGAAACACAAGTGAGTGGTGATTGAAATGTTCGGTTATTACCTCGACCTCGCGTTGCGAAGCCTCAAACGCAATCCGGTGCTGACGTCGCTGATGGTGCTGGCACTGGGACTCGGCATCGGTGCCTCGATCACCACGCTGACGGTGCTGAAGCTGCTGTCCGGCGATCCGCTGCCGCAGAAAAGTGCGCGGTTGTTCACGACGGAAGTCAATCCTTATCCTGCGGAAATCACGCAGTCCTCCGAAAAGGCGTGGCAGGGCTTCGGCGACATGATGCCCTACACCGATGCGATGAACCTGATGCGTGCGCATCGGGCCGAACGGCAGGCGGTCATGGCGATGACGGGTGCGAAGATCGCGCCGAAGCGGATGAATGCGCATCCATTCTTCAGCAACGGGGTGATGACCACTGCGGACTTCTTCTCGATGTTCGACGTGCCGTTCGAATATGGCAGCGGCTGGAGTGAGCAGGATGGCGAGAACCGCGCGCGCGTCGCCGTGATAGGGGACACGCTCAACCACAAACTGTTCGACGGCGAGAACAGTGTCGGGCAAACCGTGCGCGTCAACGATCACGATTACCGCATCGTAGGTGTGTTGAAGCCGTGGGCACCGCAACCGCGCTTCTATGCGGTGAATCTGGGTAGCCACAATTACGGAAAAGGCGATGCGGTATTCATGCCTTTGCAGTCTGCGCTGGCCGACAAAATGAGTCCGCAGAGCACCAATTGCTGGTCGGCGGACGCGGACAGCAATCACCTCGAAACCGCGCCGTGCATGTTCGTGGCCCTGTGGGTGGAACTGCAGCACGCATCCGATGTGGCGAGTTACAAGACCTTCCTTTCCAACTACGTGGCGCAGCAGATTTCACTTGGGCGTTTCCATCACCCCGAAGTCAACCTGCCGAGCCTGATGGGCTTTCTGGGCCAGCAACAGGTGGTGCCCGACGATGCCAAGTTGCAAGCCAACCTTGCGTTCGGGTTCCTGCTGATCTGCATCGTCAACACGGTGGGCTTGCTGCTGGCCAAATGCCTGCGCCGTTCACGTGAGATCGGTGTGCGCCGTGCATTGGGCGCGACACGGGCCGCGATCTTCGCGCAGTTCCTGATCGAATCCGGGATGGTCGGTATTGCCGGCGGCGTGCTGGGACTCGTGTTCGCCGAATTGGGCTTGTTGGCAATACGCCATCAGCCAGCGGAGTACGCCAAGCTTGCGCATCTGGATCCGGTGAT
>JBOHYR010000083.1:0-14757 GCA_050737995.1 Rhodanobacteraceae bacterium | reverse complement strand
ACGAACTCGATCGCGGCCTCGCCAGCCGCGCGCTTCTGGGCTTCGATGTCCATGGTTTTCCCGTTCATTCCAAACCCAGAATGGCTTTCCATTGTTTCTCGTCCACCGGCAGCACCGACAGGCGGTTGCCGCGCCGGGTGAGCGCGAAATCGCCGAGGGCTTTGAGCGACTTGATCTCATCCAGTGTGATCACGCGCTTGAGCTTGCGTGCGAAACGCACGTCGACCAGCGTCCAGCGTGGGTCGCCGCGGTCGCTGCTGGCATCGAAATGATCGCTCTTCGGGTCGAACTGGGTGGGGTCAGGACGCGGCGCATTCGCCACCTTCCCGATGCCGGCAACGCCCGGTACCACGCAACTGGAATGGTAGATCAGCACGCGGTCGCCACGTTGCATGTCGCGGATGAAATTGCGCGCCTGGTAATTGCGTACGCCGTCCCACGGTTCGACCTTGCGTTTGGCGAGATCGTCGATCGAGAAGGTTCCGGGCTCGGTTTTCATCAGCCAACGATGCATTGGGTTTCCGTCATGACGCGTTGCCCCCCACACTGCAGGCTATCAGCTCCGAGTCGGTCGCGATGTAGTCGAGGTCGACATCCCACGCTTCGGCAGGTATCGCATCGACTTCTTGGAACGAATAGCCGACGCCGACCAACAGTGGGGTTGCGGGGCGCGGTACGGCGCGCAGGAAGGCCAGGCTGGCGTCGTACCAGCCGCCGCCGGTCCCGAGACGGCGGCCCTGCCGATCGAACGCGAGCAACGGCAGAAGGATCACGTCGAGTTCGCCGGGTTTTCGGTATTCCGTGACCGGCACATCCGGTTCGGGGACTCCGAAGCGGTTGCTGCGCAACGACACACCGTCCTCGTATTCTGCAAATCGAAGTTGGCGAGCGGTGCCGAGCACCGGCAAGAAGTAGTGCTGACCTCGCCGCTGTAGCGAGGCGACCGCGAGGTTGAGTGGCAGCTCACCGCGCACGGCCCAATAGCCCGCGACGTGCGGATCGGTCATGAATTCGGGTAGGTTGTCCAGACTGTGCAGCACGCCAGCCGCCGCGCCGATGCGCTGTTTGGCAGCGAGCTCGTTACGGCGCACTGACATCCGCGCGCGCAGCAAGGTACGGCCGTCACTCATGCGCAACACCGCGCCACCCCGTGGAGATGGCGCGCGCAGGCGAGCTGGTACGGGGGGACGTAGACGTGCTATTGCCCATGTCCCATTCGAAGCGGCTGTTGTGAAAAGTCAGGCCAATCAAGGCCATCATCGTCTTCATGTACTCGGGTGGTGGCTCAGATCAATCGGCCCACCGAAGCAGCGATCATGGACAATCGCACGAACAAGATGATCGCACAACAAAAGTGACGCCCTCCGCGATGACGATGCGCGCCGAGCGACCCTGATCCTGGAGGATCACGTGGGCGGGCTCACCGGACCTACAGGCTTTCCGCTCGTGGCGGACTTGCACAACGATCCGGTATCCGCCGGCCCCAGGTCGTACATTAGGAACAAGGCACATTGCTGGAGGCGCGCTGTCGTTCACCGCAGGGGACGCCAGCAAGGTCATTCTATGGGTGCTTGGAGTGCGTCTTCAAGCTTGCGCCGCAGCATCGCAATGTGCTCACCGGCATTGCTGGACAGCTGGTTCTGGCTGCGTTGCAGCATCAGGAGTTCGTGAGTGATATCAAGCGCGGCCAGTACAGCGATGCGGTCGTAACCGGGGCTGCGCGCGGCGTGCCGGATATCGCGCATCTTGCGGTTGAGGTGTTCGACCGCCGCCAGCAGGCCTTCACGTTCATTCGGCTTGCAGCCGACCAGAAATTCGCGGTCAAGCAGCTTGACGGTAACGGTGACGGATTCTTCGGCCATGGTGTTCAACCGGCGCCTTCGAGCGACTTCAGCCGCTCGATCATGGCCTCGACCCGGGTGCGCGCCTGCTCGTTCCGGGTCATGAGCGCGGCGCGTTCGCCGGCCAGTTGGTCGCGCCCGCGACGCAGGCTGGCATTTTCCTCGGAGAGGCGGCGCAGTCGGTCCAGCGCATTATCCAGCGTGCGTGCCAAGGCGGAGAGTTCGTCTTCTACGGAGCGTGCTTGATTGTCCATGGTGTGAATATAAGGCAAAAGTGGCTGCTAGGCATGTGCGGCCAGAGGCCCCCCTGAAAAGCCACCGTGAACGAAGCGGCTATTTTGAAAGTCATTCCGCGGAGCTCTCGGCCATGGATGGCAGCTTTGGTGGCTTTGGCCATTTCAATCGTTACCCGTCGGGATAGCCGTAAAACCCTTGGCTCGGCAATGCGGCGATCACGACGATCACTCCAATATGCCGCGTACGGGCTTGCCAGAGGCTCTCTCAGGTCATGACACTGGTGGCCGTATGCCGGTTGAGGAAATCCAGGCAGGCCTCGGCCGACAGCGGCCGCGACAGCCAGTAGCCCTGGATTTCATCGCAACGCTGCGCGCGCAGGAAGGCGAGTTGTTCGGGGGTTTCCACGCCCTCGGCCACGACCTTGAGCTGCAGCGAGTGTGCCATGGTGATGATTGTCGAGGTGATCGCGGCGTCGTCGGGATCGGTGGTGATGTCGCCGACGAATTCCTGGTCGATCTTGAGGGTGTCGATCGGCAGACGCTTGAGGTAGGCGAGCGAGGAATATCCGGTGCCGAAGTCGTCGATCGCGAGACGTGCGCCGATCGATTTCAGTTCGCCGAGCAGGCGCACCGACTGTTCGGCGTTGGCCATGACCATGCTCTCGGTCAGTTCCAGTTCGATCTGATTCGGTGCGACGTCGTGCTCGGCCAGCAGGTCACAAATGTGCGAGGTCAGATCGGGGCGGTTGAGCTGCGCCGCCGAAAGATTGATCGCCATCGTGAGATGCCGATGCCCGTTCTCTCGGAAGCGGCGCAGGTCGGCGCACGCGGTCGCGAATACGTAGGCGCTGATTTCGTGGATCTGGCCGGTTTCCTCGGCCAGCGGAATGAACACACTGGGCGAGATTTCGCCGAGGTCGCGATTGTGCCAGCGCAGCAGGGCCTCCATGCCGGTAATGGTTTCACCGCGGATCGCCATCTTGGGTTGGTACACCAGACGCAATTCACCCCGGTCCAGCGCCCGTCGCAGGGCATTGATCAAGGTGGCATGGTCGCGTGCGCGCGCGTCCATGCCTGGGTGGTAGACCGCCCAGGTGTTTCGACCGCTGGCCTTGGCTTGGTACATCGCGGTATCCGCGCATTTCAGCAAGTCGGCGGGCGTCTGGCCATGGTCGGGGTACATGGCGATACCTATCGATGGAGAGATCACCGTCTCCTGGGTGCCGCTGACAGGTAAAGGCTTCGCGAAGGCCTGGATCAGGCGCTGTGCCATTTCCTCCGCACCGCCCACGTCGGCGAGATCTTCCAGCACCACGGTGAACTCGTCGCCACCCAGCCGCGCGACCACGTCATTCTCGCGCACGCACTGACGCAGGCGTGCGCCCGCAGCCTTGAGGGTGCGGTCGCCGGCGGTGTGACCGAGCGAATCGTTGACGTGCTTGAAGCGATCCAGGTCCAGGAACAGCAGTCCTACCTTGTGGCCACTGCGGCGCGCGCTGATCACGGCGGCGCCGAGTCGCTCGCCGAGAAGCGCGCGATTGGGCAACCCGGTGAGGGTGTCGTAGTTGGCGAGGTAGCGCAGTTCCTGCTCGGCACGTTTGCGATCGGTGATGTCGGTCAGGACACCGATCATGTGGGTTCGCTGGCCGGACGCGTCGCACACTTCATTGAGCTCCACCCAGCACAGGAACTCCTCCCCGTCCTTGCGTCGCTGCCACAATTCGCCCCGCCAGTGGCCGGTCTCGGCCAGCATCTGGCGAAGGTGCGAATAGCTTTCCGGTGCGTGGCGACTGCCGTTGAGGATCGAAGCGTCGCGGCCGAGCACTTCGTGTTCGGCGTAGCCGGTCATGCGGGTGAACGCCGTGTTGACCGAGATAAAGCGGAAGTCGAGGTCGGTGACCGTGACCGCCTCACTCATGTTGCGGATGACCTCGGACGCAATGCGACGTTCACGATCGGCCGCACGCATCACACTGATGTCGCGTTCGGTGCCGCATACCCGTAGCGGCTTGCCGTCTTCGTCACGTTCGACAACCTTGCCGCGCGAAATCACCCACGTCCATTCGTCGTCGAGGCCGCGCACGCGGTGCTCGACTTCGAAATGCTCGCTGTTGCCCGCAAGATGTTCGGCCAGCGCGTGATCCAGACTGGCGAGATCGTCGGGATGCACCATGGTGCGGCGCCACTCATCGGCCGGGACGGATTGCTCGTGGTGTCCGCCGGGCGTCCCTTCCGGCCCGAGTCGCAGGATGGTGCCGCGTTCCAGGTTCCAGTCCCAGAATTCGTCGCCCGATCCCCACAAGGCTTGCCGCAGGCGGCTCTCGCGCAGACGCAGCTGCCACCTGTGTCGCGCTTGTTCCTGGTGGTGGCTGCGCCAGCCGAGCAGGGCGATCAGGATCAACAAGGCGATGGCCGCGGCATAGATGATGCGCATGACCGGGCTCCACCACCACGTGGTGTCAACGTGGAGGGAAACCGCCGCGGTGTTGCCAAAGCTGCCGTCGCGCAGGATCGATTGCACCTCGAAGCGGTAGTCGCCCGATGCGAGGTTGGTGTACCCAACCGCGTGTTCGCGGGCGGGCGGGCTCCACTGAGAATCCCGGCCCAGCAGGCGGTAGCGGTAACGGTTGTGGCCGGGAGAGGCGTAGTCGAGGGCAGCGAAGGCGACATAAATGCTGCGGTCGTTGGCACCGATGGTGATGGTCGCGGATGACGACCCAGGCACCGGAATGCGGCCCTTGGCGTCATGGAGTTCCGTAATGACCAGCGGGGCGCGTGCCACGGCGGGGTGTATCTCCGCCGGATCGATGATGTCGAAACCGTGCCCGCCGAATAACAGCTTGCCATTGGCAGTACGCAAGCATGCGCCGGAGTTGTATTCGTTTCCTTGCAGGCCATTGGCGACGCTGAAGCTGCGGACCGCGCCGGTTTTAGGAGTGAGGCGGCCAATCCCCAGGTTGGTGCTGAACCAGATGTCGCCCTTGGCGTCTTCCAGCATGCAATCAATGGTGTCGTCAGGTAGCCCGTTGCCGAGTCCGTAACGCTGGAAACGCGCGCCGCCGGCGTCAATGCTCCGCAGGCGGCTGATTCCGGACAGCGAACCGATCCAGACCTGACCCTCCCTGCTGACCAGCAGGCTGATGACGGTACTGCCCGCCAGCGATTCATTTTGTCCGGGCATTTCCCGGAACGTTCGCACCTTCCCGGTAGTGGAGTCGATCATCGACACCCCATGGGTGGTGCCGACCCAGATGTTCCCTTTGCTGTCCTCGTCCAGCACCAGCACACTGTTGGAGGCCAAACCATGCGCGCTGTCGAAGCGCTGTACCAGATGGTCGGCGTGGTAATGCACCAGGCCCCCATCGTATGGCGCGACCCAGAGATCGCCATTGTTGGCGCGATAGAGCGCACGCACGGGGGCGGTGGCGGCCTTTCCGTCCGGCGTTGCATGAGTGACCTTTCCGGTGGTCGGTTCGAAACGCAGGATGCCGTTGGTAGATGGCAGCAGCAGGCTTCCGTCCGGATCCGGGACGATGCCGAAGCTGCGAGTGGAAATCACTTTCGCGGACCAGTCAGGGCCGAATCCGTCGCTGACATGCGTCGACGCATTCGCCTTGGCGGCGGCATTCACCGCCTCGGCGAGCGAATCGCCGAAGCTGGTGACCGTTTGTGTGGCGGGGTTGTAGCGCACCAAACCAGGCCCACTCATCGCAACCCAGTATTGACCATCCGGCGTGGGGTAAATTGCGCCCACAAAGGTGCGCACCCGAGGGTCACCGGTGAGGTTCAGCACGGATTGGATCGGGTTGCCATCGGGGTGCGTCCAGACTACGCCGGCCGACAGGGTTCCAACCCACAGTAGCCCGGTGTGGTCGATGAACAGCGTATCAATGCGCGAGTCGGGCAGTCCGCCGGAGATGCCGACCGGTGCGGGCACCACACTAACCTCGGAACCGCCAGGGGCCAATCTAAGCAGGGTGTGGTCGCTCAGTCCGAGCCAGATGTGACCCGAATGATCGACCGCGATTGCGCGCACCCCGACAGTGCGGTTCCCCTGATTTCGCCAGACCGACACGAGTGCGCCGGATTTTCGATCCACGCTGGCAAGCCCGTTTGCATTGCCGAGCAGCAGCCGCTGGCTCTTCGCATCGCAGTAAAGCGCGTCAACAGGCCACGCGGTGGTTGTCAGGATGCGACCCGTCTTGGCGGACGCATCCAATGCCACTATGGCATTGCCTGCAGAAGCGTAGATTAGGCCATCCGGGCAGCGGGTCAGCGATTTCACGGGGCCGCCCATGCCGTGCGGCTCTGCCCAGATGCGCTTCAGATGTGGTTCTGGCGTAGAAACCAGCCGATCCAGTCCCAGTTCGCTGCCTATCAGGACGTCGCCGTCAGCGAGTTTCAGCAGGCTGGTGACCGGCAGATTGCTGCGTTGTACGGTCTGCGGTAACGGGAGGATCTCGTCTGCTTCGGGGTCGAGCAAAACCAATCCCCCACTGGACGAACCAACCCAGAGTCGACCATCGCCGGCATCGGCAAGTGATGTCACCAGATAATCGTCGGGCAGGCTGTCGGTGCGATTGGGATCGTGGGTATAGCGTTTGAGCTGGTAGCCGTCATAGCGGAACAAGCCGCCTTGGGTGGCGAACCACATGAATCCCTTCTGATCCTGAAAGACCAGCGAGACCGAATTTTGCGCGAGGCCATCCGCGCTGCTGAGTTGCTGGAAGTAAAAACTCCGCTGGTAGGCCTGCCAAGTTTCGCGCGGTGTCTGGGCGCAGGCCATCACTGCTACGCACCACAGCAGCGCTGCAGCGAATGCCGGCAAGGCCCGCGAACGAGCAGCTTGCGGATTCGCCACGGGTTGTCCGGGAGAAACGTGGCTCATGGTATACGTAACTTGCCCCTGCCTGTCGCAGCCATCCGTTGCACGACCACCGTTGGACGGAGGGCCAAGCGCGGCTGCCCGCCCAGTTTACTCAAACCAGTGCGGCGCGTCGTGGGAGGAAAGTCGTGTTTGGAGATCTTGCTTCCCGCTGCCTAGAATGACCATGGCGCCAAGCGCTCCGACCCTCTTTTCAGAATCCTGGCATGACGACGATTACTTACGCGGAATTCGGCATGGCGCTCGCACGGGCGAAGCTGGGGACCGGGCCTGCCGAATTGCACGGCTCAGTCACCGGCTACCTGTGTGCGGGCAGGGCAGGAGGTGCCCACGCGTTATTGGCCGCATTGCAACTGGAGAGCGACGACGCGGGGTTGGTAGATCCGCTGCATGCACTGCTCGACAAGCTGGTTGCCGGAATTTCCGGTGAACTCATGGCGGGCCAACCCGTCTCGCCGCTGCTGCCCGAGGCACCGTTGTCGACGCGCGCGGACGCCATGGTGGACTGGTGTCGCGGGTTCCTAGGTGGCTTGGGGTTGACTGGCGTCGTGGTCGATACCCGGCTTGTACCGGCGACCCGCGAATTGCTGGATGATTTCGGACGTATCGCATCCATGCGCATCGAATGCAACGACGATGACGATGCGGCGCTAGGCGAAGTCCTGGATTTTATCGGCAAAGGGGTTACGCATCTGCACGCTGCGCTGGCGCCGGTGGGGTCTCGATGATCCGGGCGCCGGAATTCGCACGTCGTCGCCGCGAACTGATGCGCATGGCCGGCGAGGATGCCGCACTGGTGGTGGCCGCGGCGCCGCGGCGCATGCGCAACGCCGATGCAGCATGGCCCTACCGGCAGGATTCCGATTTTCATTATCTCACCGGTTTTCCTGAGCCAGATGCGGTGCTGGCGCTACTGCCCGGCCGCGCCAGTGGCGAAATCGTGCTGTTCTGCCGCGAACGCGACGCCGAGCGCGAACGCATCGACGGCGCGCGGATCGGGCCGGAGTCGGCTGTCGAGCGCTTCGGGGTGGACGATGCATTCCCGGTGGAAGACATCGACGACATCCTGCCCGGAATGCTGGAGGGCCGCACTCGCCTTTATTGCCATTTCGGACGCGAAAACGAGTTCGACGCGCAACTGCTGCGCTGGTTGCGAAGGCTACGCGCGGCGCGTGGCGGCGGCGTGGTTCCACGCGAGTTCGTCGCGCTGGGACACCTGCTGCACGAACTGCGCCTGTACAAATCGGTGGCGGAAATTGCATTGATGAAACGCGCCGCGCAGATCGCCGCCCAAGCGCATCGCGCGGCTGTCCGTGCGGCCCGGCCCGGCGCGGCCGAATACGAGGTCGAAGCCGCTTTGTTGCATGCGATGCGCGCGCATGGGGCAGTGCCCTCGTATTCGCCCATCGTTGCCGGTGGAGCCAACGCCTGCGTCTTGCACTACACCGCCAATCGCGGGTCGCTGGAACGCGGCGATCTGTTGCTGATCGACGCCGGCGCCGAGGTCGAATGCTACGCCTCGGACATTACTCGAACCTGGCCCGTCGGCGGCGGCTTCTCGCGCGAACAGCGTGCGCTATACGAGGTGGTGCTGGACGCGCAGCTGGCCGCGATCAACGAAGTGCGTGCGGGGCGCGAGTTCACTTCCGCACACGATGCTGCGCGCAAAGTAGCGGTGGAAGGCCTGTGCGCGCTGAAACTGCTGCGTGGCAGCGCTCGCAGCGCACTCAGGTCGGAAGCGTACAAGCGGTTCTTCCCCCACAAGACCGGCCACTGGATCGGCCTCGACGTGCACGACGTGGGCGATTACCGCGTCGACGAACAGCCGAGGCTTCTGGAACCAGGCATGGTCGTGACGGTCGAGCCCGGCATCTACATCGCGTCCGACGACACCACCGTACCCGCAAGGTGGCGCGGTATCGGCATCCGCATCGAGGACGATGTCGTGATCGGAGCACATGGCAGCGAGGTGCTGACCGCCGCATTGCCGAAGGACATCGACACGGTCGAAGCGCTCGCTTCCTTGTGATCGCTCGGTCGTCGCGGCATTCGGCGCGCGCGCCGGGTTTGCTGGCATACTCACCTTCACTGTGATCATCTCCGCCCGCGAGGAGAAAACCATGTCCGACAATTCGTTTTTCTGGACCAAGGCGTCCCCGTATCTGCTCAGCATTCTGCGCATCGTTGCTGCGTTCTTGTTCATACAGCACGGCGGCAACAAGCTGTTGGGGTTTCCGGGCCACGATCATCTCGTATTGATCTCGCCCCATAATCTGCTGACCTTGGCTCCGGGACTGGCGGGTATCTTGGAGCTGGGTGGCGGATTTTTGTTGCTGATCGGGCTATTCACGCGTCCGGTTGCGTTCATCCTGTCGGGTGAAATGGCTTTCGCCTATTTCATGGCGGATATACATCGAGGGGGATGGCCGCTGCACTTCATAGGTGGGATGTCGGTCGCGTTCTGTTTCATTTTCCTGTACCTGTCTGCGGCGGGTCCGGGGCCGTGGAGCGTGGATCGCGCGCTGCGGCGCGCATGACGAAAGGAATGCGATCATGCACCACAGCCGTTTGTCCAGCATCGTCATCGACTGCAAGACTGGTGATCTTGCTGAAGCCGCGCGCTTCTGGTCGGCGGCGCTCGGTCGTCCGGTTCGTGACGGCGTCGATACAGCTCAGGAGAACTACGTGCCGTTGATTACCGCTGACGACGAGCCGGTGGTCGAAGTGCAGAAGGTCGATCACGACAGCCGCGTGCACCTTGACATCGAGAGCGACGACATCGACGCCGAGGTACGACGGCTGGAAGCACTTGGCGCAAAAAGGATCGAGGCGATAAAGACCTGGGTGGTGATGGAGGCACCGACCGGCCAGCGATTCTGCGTAATTCGCCCGCAGCGGCACGGCAACGTTAACCTGCATGTCAACGAGTGGCCGTGACGCGCCGCTGACACTGCGCGGGAATTCGTGTTTCCCGGGGACTGTGGCAAGGTGTCGCACCCGGCTTCGCCATGACGTCGCGTGCGATAATGCCGCGGTTGTCGTTGTACGCCGCGCCGCCGGCGAAGGATCTACTTTGTGAACGAGGCCCTGCTTCTGTCGCGCCTGCAATTCGGGTGGGTGATCTCGTTCCACATCCTGTTTCCCGCCTTCACGATCGGGCTGGCGAGCTGGCTGGTGTTTCTCGAGGCGTGGTGGCTGAAGACCCGCGACGACCACCTCCGCGACCTCGTTTTCTTCTGGATGAAGATCTTCGCGGTATCGTTTGGCGTCGGCGTAGTGTCCGGCATCGTGATGAGTTTCCAGTTCGGCACCAACTGGGCCCGTTTCTCGGCTGACGCCGGCAACGTCATCGGACCGTTGCTGAACTACGAGGTGCTCACGGCATTCTTCGTTGAAGCGTCGTTCCTCGGGATCATGCTGTTCGGCTGGCAGCGGGTCGGACACAAGACGCATTTTGCGTGCACGGTGATGGTTGCGTTGGGCACGTTGGCCTCGACCTTCTGGATCATGTCGGCCAACAGCTGGATGCAGACACCGGCTGGTTACACGCTCAAGGACGGCGTGTTCTATCCGGCCGACTGGTGGAAGGTCATCTTCAATCCATCCTTCCCCGATCGCCTGGTGCACATGGTGCTGGCGGCGTTCCTGACGACGGCTTTCATGATCGGTGGCATTTCCGCCTATTACCTGTTGCGACACCGTTTCGTCGAGAAGGCACGGTTGTGCATGAAGAGTGCACTGGTATTTGTCGCGATCGTTGCGCCGTTGCAGATCATTGTCGGCGACATGTCCGGGCAGGAAGTGCGCCACAACCAGCCAGCCAAGCTGGCCGCGATCGAGGCGCACTGGGATACCAGTTCCAATGTGCCGCTGGTGTTGTTTGCGATCCCCAATGAGAAAACCGACAGCAACGACTATGCAGTCAACGTGCCGCATCTGGGCAGCCTTATCCTCACCCATTCATGGAGCGGCTCCGTCGAGGGATTGAAGAGCTTTCCCCGCGACGATCGGCCGCCGGTGGCGATTCCGTTCTACGCGTTCCGGATCATGGTCGGCCTGGGTGTGCTGATGCTGCTTGTCGCTTGGTACGGCCTTTGGAAATGGAAGCGCGGTACCGCGTTCACGTCGCGAGGCTATTTGCGTGCGTGGATCTGGATGATGCCGTCGGGATTCGTCGCGCTGGTCGCGGGCTGGTGGGTGGCCGAGGTCGGGCGCCAGCCGTGGGTGGTGTACGGCCTGCTGCGCACCGCAGATGCGGTTAGCCCCGTACCGGCGGGCGCCGTGTTGACCTCGCTGATCGTTTACGTCGTGGTGTACGTGGCGCTGTTCGGTTTCGTCGGGTGGTATTTGCTGAAGATGTTGCGCGTCGGGCCGGTCGAAGCGCCACAGCGCAAGCGTGTGCAGACCGCTGCGCGTCCGCTGTCGCTCGGCGACGAGGAGATGGGGGAACGGCCATGACCCTAGTCCATACGCTGCCGGTCGTCTGGTACTTCATCATCGGCTTCGCGGTGATGATGTATGTATTGCTGGACGGTTTCGTGCTCGGCATCGGGATATTGACGCCCTTCGCCGACGACGATGTGCAGCGCGACCACATGATGAATACCGCCGCGCCAATCTGGGACGGCAATGAAACCTGGCTGGTGATGGGCGGCGCTGGCCTGCTGGCCGCGTTCCCCAAGGCCTACGCCGTGGTGTTGTCGGCGTTGTACCTGCCGGTGCTGTTCATGCTGATCGCACTGATTTTCCGTGGTGTCGCCTTCGAGTTTCGCTTCAAGGCTTCCAAATCGCGCGTGGTGTGGGGCGTCGCGTTCGCGGCGGGATCGATCATCACCGCGTTCATGCAGGGCCTTATCCTCGGCGCGCTGGTCGAGGGCATGCCGCTGACCGGAGGCAAATACATCCATGACGCCGCGTTTGCATGGTTCAGCCCGTTCTCGGTGCTCACCGGTGTCGCAGTGGTGTTTGGTTATGCGTTGCTCGGGGCCACTTGGCTGGTCTTGAAAACAGAAGGCCGCGTGCAGCGCATCGCATTCGATCTGACTCGCCCGCTGATGCTGGCCGTGATCGCGTTCATGCTGCTGGTGAGCGCGTGGCTCCCGTTCCTCGATTCGAACCTGATGGCGCGCTGGTTCACCTGGCCGAATTTCCTGTACCTCTCTCCGGTGCCGATCCTGGCGATCATCAACGCCGCCGCGTTGTGGATCGCGGTAATCCGCAATCGCGAAGTCGCGCCGTTCGTGCTGTCGCTGTGCTTCTTCGTGCTCGGCTTCATCGGCTTGGTGGTCGGCATCTGGCCCAACATCGTGCCGCCGTCGATGACCATATGGCAGGCTGCCTCGCCCGTCGCCTCGCAGGGCTTCGTGCTGGTCGGCGTGGTCATCATGATCCCGGCGGTACTCGCCTACACCGCATATTCCTACCGTGTGTTTCGCGGGAAGGTGGTGGCGGGCGAGGGGTATCACTGACGTCACACCATCGTCATTCCGGGGCTCTCCGTGTTCTTTGCGGACAGAAGCTGGACGCTGGCTTTCGTCGGGATGACGGTTATGCCTCAGCCGACGAAAACCCGCGCGTTGCGGAACATTCGCATCCACGGCGAATCCTCGCCCCATTCGCGCGGATGCCAGCTCATATGCACGCTGCGGAACACGCGTTCGGGGTGTGGCATCAGGATGGTGACGCGGCCGTCGGCGGCGGTGAAACCGGCGACGCCGTCGGGTGAACCGTTCGGATTGCAGGGGAAGGTTTCGGTCGGCTTGCCGCGGTTGTCGACGAAACGCATGCAGGCGCCGGCCTTGCCGGGCTTGCTGTCGTCGGCGAAGACCGCGCGGCCTTCGCCATGCGCGGTGACCACCGGAATGCGCGAGCCAGTCATGCCGCGAAAGAGGATCGATTCGGTATCCATGACTTCCAGCGTGACGAGGCGCGCCTCGTATTGCTCGGAAGTGTTGTGCTGGAAGGCCGGCCAGTGTTCGGCGCCGGGGATGATGGATTTCAGGTGCGACAGCATCTGGCAACCATTGCACATGCCGGCCGCAAATTTGGCCTTGTCGGCGAAGAACGCGGCGAATTGTTCGCGCAGCCCATCGTGGTACAGGATCGATGCAGCCCAGCCGCGGCCCGCGCCGAGCACGTCGCCGTAGGAAAATCCGCCGCAGGCGGCGAAGCCGGCAAAGTCGCCAAGTTTGTGCCGCCCCGCCGCGAGGTCGCTCATGTGCACATCGATGGCGTCGAAGCCGGCACGGGTGAATGCTGCCGCCATTTCGACCTGGCCGTTGACGCCCTGTTCGCGCAGCACCGCGACGCGAGGACGGGTGCCCTTTGCGATGTAGGGTGCGGCGACATCTTCGGCAGGATCGAACGTGAGCTTCGCGTTCAAACCGGGGTCGTTGTCGTCGCAGCGCCACTCGCGTTCGGCATCGGCGCTGGCAGGATTGTCGCGCAGCCGCTGCAACGCGTGGCTGGTTTCGTGCCAGGTGCCTATCAGTTTCTGCCAGTTCCATTTGGCGACTGTTTCGCCGTCGCCATACAACTTGATGCCGAGCTTGGACTTGGGGCGTGCAATCACGCGAGCCATTTCGGTCAGGCCGCTCGATTCGACCAGTGCGGCAAACGTGTCGTGGTCGGACTTGCGCACCTGTACTACCGCGCCGAGTTCCTCGTTGAACAATGCGAGCAGGGTGTTGTCGGCCCAACCATCGAGGAAGACTTCCAGTCCGCAGTGACCGGCGAACGCCATCTCCAGCAATGTCACGATGACGCCGCCGTCGGAACGGTCGTGATACGCGAGCAACAGATCCGGCTCGCGAGCGGCGCGGACCAGCGCGAACAAAGCGCGGAGGCGTTCGGGATTGTCAAAATCGGGAGGGAATCCGCCACGGCGATCGTAAGCCTGGGTCAGCGCCGACCCGCCAAGACGGTTGCGGCCGGCGCCGAGATCGAGCAACCATAGTTCGGTGTCGCCGGCATCCATCCTGAGCTGCGGGGTTAGGGTGCGACGTGCGTCGGTGATGCGCGTAAATGCGCTGACGATAAGCGAGACAGGTGCGATGGTGCGTTGTTCGCGTTCGCCGTCTCGCCACAGCGTGCGCATTGACAGCGAGTCCTTGCCGACCGGGATCGAGATGCCGAGCGCAGGGCACAGCTGCATCGACACCGCCTGCACCGCGTCGTACAACGCCGCATCCTCGCCCTCATGGCCAATCGCGGCCATCCAGTTTGCGGACAGGCGGATTTCTTCCAGTTTCTCCACAGGTGCGGCGATCAGGTTGGTGATCGCCTCGCCCATCGCCATGCGCGCGGAGGCGGCACCGTCCAGCACCGCGATCGGCGCGCGTTCGCCCATCGCCATCGCTTCGCCTGCGTAACCTTCGAAATCGGCCAGCGTGACTGCGCAGTCGGCCACCGGCACTTGCCACGGCCCCACCAGCTGATCGCGCGAACACAGGCCGCCGACGCTGCGGTCGCCGATATGGATCAGGAAGGACTTGCCGGAAACGGCAGGCATCCGAAGCACGTGTTCGATCGCCTCGTCGAGACCGATGCCGGTCAGGTCGGGGATGATCTCCAGATGCGGTTTGACACGCGTCGCGTCGCGCAGCATCCGCGGCGGTTTGCCGAGCAGGGTGGCGAGTTCGAGATCGATGATCACCGGATCGCGCTGCGAACGAACCAGCAAACGTTCTTTTGCCGTCGCATGACCGACCACTGCATATGGGCAGCGCTCTCGCTCGCAGATTGCCTCGAACTTCGGAAGATCGTCCGGCTTCGCCGCCACTACGTATCGTTCCTG
>JBOHYR010000082.1:0-3689 GCA_050737995.1 Rhodanobacteraceae bacterium | reverse complement strand
CGCACCGGAACGACGATGGCCTCATCGACGAACTCGCTGCCGCGGGTATCGCCTTCGTGCCGTTCTTTCCGCTCGGCGGCTTCACCCCGCTGCAATCGGCGACTTTGTCCAGGGTTGCCGAGGAACTTGGTGCTTCCCCGATGCAGGTGGCGCTTGCGTGGCTGCTCCGGCGCGCATCCAACGTCCTCCTGATTCCTGGTACCTCGTCGGTTGGACACCTGCGAGAAAACATGGCGGCGGTTGACCTTGAACTGTCAGGCGAGGTGGTATCCGTGCTGGACACGGTCGGTACCGTTGCCGCGCAAACCTGATCTGACGTGGCAGATTTGCATTTGCGAGGATGACGGGATGCGGTGGCGGTCTTTCAATGCGAGTCAGTCGCGTGAACTTTCGCGACTGGCGTGAACACCGCAAAGATTCCGGCGTAGGGTTTGACCATGAACGCGGGTGCGCCATAGTAGTTGCCGTCGACATAGATCTGCGACAGGGTGCCATCGAGGTACAGCGCGTTGCGGCAATCCAGTTTGTCGCGAAACAGTGCGGCGAAGGTGTGGAAATTCACAGGCGCGGTGCTGACCACAAACAGGGCCTTCCCCGGGTTTGGCGCACACACGCCGCTGCGCCACTTCATGCTGTCCGAGCCGGCGACGAATTCAGGGTTGATCTTGCCATCGATCACCAGCATCGGTCCGGACTGGGTGGCGATGCGCGGTTGCGTTTTGGTCTTTCCGAAGGCCGTGGTGGTTTGCACCGAGGCGTGCCCGTCGGCATCGATCGCGAACACGCCGTTCGGAAGAAGCGAGAAGTTGCCGGCGGCGGGATTGCCATGCGCAGTGTTGAGCGGTTTTAGCGCTTTCCCGCTTTCGACATACAGGCCCAAGGGTTCGCCACGCGCGTCGTAGATGCCGGCGTTGGCGGCAAACAGCAGGCGTTGTCCGTGCGCGGCGCCCCAAAATTGCAGCGTGTGGATGTTGGCGAAGGGCTTGCCGGTGGCGGGATCGCGCCAGTGCAAATCGAGGTCGGCCTTGGCGAGATCGACGGTCACCACCCGAAAGTGCGCATTGGCGAACTCGACGTCGTGGCTGGAAATGCCACGTGACGCCTGCGCGCAGGCGGCCGGCAGGATGGCGATTCCTATCAGGACCAGCCGCCGTGCCAGCGTGATGCAATAGTCGATGATGGAACGGATCCGGCTCATGGGTCGATGGTCGTCGTTTTTCGCGTGGCGATGCAAGCAGCGAGCATTGCAAGTATTCAGGGTCGATTCCCGAAGCACCTCAGCGGCCGGGTTGCAGGGTGAGGTGGTACATGGTCGGACCTGGGAGCAGCGGCGTCGGTTTGCCGTGCACCCACGCCTCGTGGCCTTTGCCGAACCATGGCGAGAGCGGGTTGTCGGACTGGCCGGCCGGCATTTCTAGAATGCCGTGCGCCTCGTTGCCGGGTTGCACGTCCATGCGCATCGATGCACCGAAGGACGGATGCAGTACGTGCGGCATGTCGTTGTCGCCAGCCAGCTGGTCGTGCGGCATGTCGAAGAAATGCGCCAGCCAAACCGGCAGCGCCACTGAAAGCGGGTTGTCGATTTTCGCGGTGTTGCGCCGCCCCCAGGTCTGGTCCATCAGTGGGCCAGGCAGTGCTGCCAGCGCGTCCGCCACCTGTCGCGCCGAATCGGCGAGCAGGGCGTTCCAATCCTTGTATTGCGGATCGAGCAGCCATGTGGGCTTTTGTGTCACCAGCGTCCACACCGCGTATTCGCCGATGGCGGGCGTCGGCCACCTGAAGTCCTTCCATCTTTTCGAGGCGCGCGCGGCGAAAGGCGCAAGCACGTTTTCGCGTACCTGGTCGTGGAACATCCGCACGATACGGTAGCCGACGCTGTCGGCGGCGGCACGCGCCTGCCAGTTGTGTACGAAGGGCTGCAGCGCGCGAAGTATCGGATCGTGCGAGGCTGACAAAATACCAACCAGCAGCTTCTGCCAGCGCGCGAGGAATACGGCGCGATCGTCGAGCTGGATATCCAGCATGTCGCGAGGGACGAAATGGTCGCGGGCAGCGAGGTCGTCACGGATCTGCTGCGCGCGCGCGCCCTGATCGTAACCGCCGTCGCCGATAAGTTGCAGGGCATGGCCATCAGCGATGCGCTGGTTGGCGGTCCAGATGCGCGAATCGGGCGGATTTACGATGCGCGGGTCCTGAGCTGCTGTTGCGAACCCGCTCCAGCCAGTGCCGGGTTTTGACCAGTCGGTGGGAACGGATGGATCAAACCCGAGGCGCAGAGGGATTGTGCTGCCGGCGATGCTCCAGCCGACGTCTCCGGCGCTGTCGGCGACGACCAGGTTCTGCGGAGGAATGCCGATGGTCGGCGCGAGTGACAGGGCTTGATCCACGGTGGTCGCGGTTTCCAGCTTCATCAAATTCAGATTGACTGCGCGCGGGTCCTGCGCGATCCATGCGAGCGCCAGTGGCGTGCCGTCCGTGTCCTTGGCCATGATCGGACCCCAGATGGTGTCCTCGACGGTCATGTGAACATCGGGTGCGCCCTTGATGTGGATAACCTCGTCGTGGCGCTGGATCGTGGTCCAGCCGGCCGGCGTCTTGTAACGCGATGGATCGTGCGGGTCTCGGATCACGCGTACCCAATCCATCCAGTCTCCCTCGCTGTTGGTGAAACCCCACGCGATGTGGCTGTTGCTGCCGATCACCATCGCCGGCGCGCCGGGCAGCGTGACGCCGTTCAAGTCGATCATCTTCGCCAGGTCGGCGGGGTTGGGGTAACGCAACCTGGCGCGATACCAGATATTGGGTACGCGTAGATGCAGGTGCGGATCGTTGGCCAGCAGAGCACCGCCACCGGTCAACTTGCCACCGACTGCGAACCCGTTGCTTCCGACGCCGGTGTTCGATGCATCGGACGCGGCGATTGCGCGCCGTCCATGGATGAGTGCGACCTTGAGAGGCGCATTGGTGCGCAGGTCGAACACGGATGCGTCGGGCATCGGTACCGGTTGCGATGGACCGCCCTGCATCGGGGCTTCCCAGCGCGGTGCGGGCGCCAGCAGGAAATCGGCGAGTGGTTTCGGCAACATCGCCCGCAAGCGGGCAATGTTGAGCTCGCGTGCGTCGTCTCCGTTCTGGTTGAGGTCGAAATACATCGCATCGATGGTCAGAATGGTGTCGGCATCGGTCCAAGGTTGCGGCTTGAGGCCCAGCAACAGGTATTCCCATGGACGTACGGACAAATGCGCGAGGCCAGCGTTGACGCCCGCTGTGTAGGCGTCCATCAACTTGTGTTGACGCGGCCGAAGCAGTGCGAGTTCCCGATTCGCAAGTGCCCTGAAACGGTGCTGACGATGGTCTTCGTCGGCCTTCAAGGCGACCACGCCGAACAATCCCGAAAGTTCGCCCGCGGCATTGCGGCGTTCCAGATCCATCTGGAAGAAGCGTTCCTGCCCGTGCACGAAACCCAGTGCGCGGGCGAGGTCGAGGCGGTTGCGTGCGGTGATGGTCGGGATGCCGTCGGCATCGCGCATGATCGTCACCGGTGTCGACAGTCCTTGCATGCTGATGGCGCCGCTCGATTGCGGGCGGCTTCCCGCAAGCAGGCGCCAGCCGATCGCGAACACGATGACGATGACGACAAGCAGTACGATCGCGATTCGTCGAACCCAGCGCATGAAATATCCTTGATT
>JBOHYR010000081.1:0-3067 GCA_050737995.1 Rhodanobacteraceae bacterium | reverse complement strand
CGCACAGCGCCTTGCGATCGCCGACGACGTGATCGTCAACGACCGCGACGAGGCGGCACTGGGCGCACAGGTGCGGGCGTTGCATCGGCGTTATCTCGCAATCGTTGCCGCAGGACAACATCCCCCCGATGCTACGCATCGATCCCCCCCTTCGTCCCGAAGGGGGTGAACACCTTTCCTCCGTCCGCAGATAAGGGGATCGAGGAGGATGGTTTTTCATGCAAACGCGCGAATGCCGGCCACGCCCTGCGCCCCGGCGGCGCGGGCACGGTCGAAATCGTCCGGGCCGACGCCGCCAAGCGCGTAAACCGGCAACGTCGCTTCGGCAACCAGTTGGGTGAACCGTTCCCAGCCCAGTGCCTGCGCATCGGGGTGCGAGGTGGTTCTCCGCACCGGGGAGAGCGTCGCGAAATCCGCACCGAACTGAGCGGCCAGCGCCAGCTCATCACGATCGTGGCAGGACGCGCCGACCCAGGCGCCGGGGGCCAATGGCCGCTCGCGCAATTCCCGCAACTGCGTGGACTTGAGATGTACGCCAACGCCAAGTTCACGGGCGAGTCCGATGTCGAAGTTGAGCAACAGGCGGCTCCGCAGTGCAGGATTTGCGGCCAGCAGATCACGTGCGATACCACGCACGGCGTCGTGGTCCGTACCCGGGAAACGCAATTGCAGCAAACAATCCGGGCAGTCACCCGATGCGCCAGGCGGCTGCACGCCTGTTGCCGCGTGCGCCGCCGCAACCGCAGCATCAGATGCCGTAATGACGTAGCGCGCGGGCAGACGCAGCGCCGTCAGGATCGGCGCGTCGGCCGGCGGCATCACGGCGGCCTCGATGTCATTCAACGATGTCCAGCGCAGCGGATGGCCTTCCCGCGCACACGGGTCGCCACGCCACCCGGCAACGCGCAGTGCGTGCAGACGGATCGACTTGCCGGGGTAATGCCACGGGATCGAGATCACCGGCGCGAACGAATCCGCATCGATGTCGATTTCCTCCCGCAATTCGCGCGCGAGCGCCTGTTCGATGGTTTCACCCGGTTCGAGCTTGCCGCCCGGGAATTCCCACAGACCGGCGAGGTGCTTGCCGGGCAGGCGTTGCATCAGCAGCACGCGGCCGTGAGAGTCGGCGAGAACCCCGGCGACAACCTCGATCATCGACGCGAGAAATCGACAAAGTCGAACGCGACGGCGTGTTTCGCATCGGCCGGATGATGCGTGCGCGACGCCTCATCCCAGTCGCGCCAATCGAACGCCGGGAAGAACGTGTCGGCATCGGGCACGGTTGTGTCGACCAAGGTGAGATACATGCGTGACGCACTCGGCAAGGCCAGGGCATAGACCTCGCCGCCACCGATCGCCATGAGTTCGGCGCCCTGCGCATGCGCAACGGCCTCGTCCAGCGAGTGCACGACGCGTTGCCCGTCGTAGGGTGCGGCTTGTGCACGTGTCAGTACCAGGTTCGGGCGACCGGGCAGTGGACGGCCAATCGCAAGCGCGGTCTTGCGGCCGATCAGCACGGGTTTGCCAACGGTGAGTGCCTTGAATCGCTTGAGATCGTCGGACAGGTGCCACGGCATCGCACCGGCACGGCCGATGGCGCGGTTGTGGTCGAGCGCGGCGATCAGGGTAATCATCCGACATCCGCGTTCGTACAACGATGCGCGCGATGACATCTCCCCGATGCTGCGTATCGATCACCTTCGTTCCGAAGGGGGTGACCTTCTTCCCTCTTCGCTCGCGAAGGAGGGATGAGGGGGATGGCTTTTCCCGGATTCATACCGCCACGGGTGCCTTGATCGCCGGCCACGGATCGTAATCGACGACGTGGATATCCTCGTAGCGGAAATCGAAGATCGATTGCACGTCGGGGTTCAGCACGAGTTTCGGCAATGCGCGTGGAATGCGGGTCAACTGTTCGCGTGCCTGCTCGACATGGTTCGAATACAGGTGCAGGTCGCCGAAGGTATGCACGAAGTCGCCGCGATCGAGACCGCAAACCTGCGCGATCATGCAAGTGAGCAAAGCGTAACTGGCGATATTGAAAGGCACCCCGAGGAAAATGTCGGCGGAGCGCTGGTAGAGCTGGCATGAAAGCTTGCCATTGGCGACGTAAAACTGAAAAAGCGCGTGGCACGGCATCAGCGCCATCCGGTCGAGCTCGCCAACGTTCCACGCAGACACGAGGATGCGGCGCGAGTCTGGCTTGTGCCTGATCTGCTCGATGATCCGCGAAATCTGATCAACGGTGCGCCCGTCCGGCGTTGGCCATGCCCGCCACTGCTTCCCGTAGACCGGGCCGAGATCGCCATTTTCATCCGCCCACTCGTCCCAGATGCCGACGCCGTGCTCCTTCAGGTAAGCGGTGTTGGTGTCGCCACGCAGGAACCACAACAGCTCGTGCACGATGGAGCGGATGTGCAGTTTTTTGGTGGTCAGCAGCGGGAACCCCGCATCAAGGTCCATGCGGATCTGGCGGCCGAACACCGACAGCGTGCCGGTGCCGGTGCGGTCGTCCTTGCGGGCACCATGTTCCAGCACGTCGCGCAGGAGGTCGAGGTAGATCTGCATGGGAACGGATGAGAACGGAAACGGGAAGAAAGCCTAACAAGAATTCGTCATTCCGGGGACACTAGCGCGCCTGCGGAGGCGGAACCCGGAAACCAGTATTTTCGTCCAGAACGAAACAAGGGCAACGGCGCTGGATTCCGGATCGCCGTTGTGCAACGTCCAGAATGACGGCGGGTGGCGCCGTGTGTTCAATACCGTGTAGGCACCACGGGGCGCCGTGATCACCGATTTCCTAATCGCGGACCCCTGCTCCATTGCCACATTCAGCCAGTGTTCGGGTAGTCTTGCCCGATCTTGTGCCATTGACGACCCAGGCCGCCCATGAACGCGACTGTACCCGCCGTTTCCAAGACCCGCTCCTTCTCGACCGTGTTCCTGATCGAGATGTGGGAGCGCTTCGGCTATTACGGCATGCAGGCGCTGATCATCTATTACATGGTGCAGCGGCTGGGTTTCCAGGATACGCCCGCCAACCTGACATGGAGCGCGGCCGCCGCGC
>JBOHYR010000080.1:0-22336 GCA_050737995.1 Rhodanobacteraceae bacterium | reverse complement strand
ACGGGTTGACGATGATTGCCTGCTGCAGTTCGTTGGCGGCACCGGCGAAACATGACAACACCAGTGCGCCGGGATCGTCCGGTGGCTGCGCGGCGATGAATTCCTTGGCGACCAGGTTCATGCCGTCGCGCAAGGGCGTCACCAGCGCCAGTTGCGCGATCCGGTAGAAACCTGCCAGCGTCGTTTGCGCGAAACTGCGGTTGACGTAGCGGATCGGCACCCAGTCGGGTTCGGCATAGCGGCCGTTGGTGGCGCCGCCGAAGCGTTCCAGCTTGGAACGCAACTCGCGATACTCCGGCACTTCCTCGCGCGAGGGTGGTGCGATCTGCAGGAACGACACCCTGGATCGCCATTCGCGGTGTTCGGCAAGGAATCGCCCGAAGGCCGCGAATCGACGCGGCAGGCCCTTGGAATAATCCAGCCGGTCCACGCCGATCGCCAGCTTGCGGTCGTCGAGGCTCGCGCGCAACTTGCGAAGCGCCGCCTTGCCGAGTGCGTTCTGCGACTGGCGCGCGACCTCGGCGGTGTCAATGCTGATCGGGAACGGCGCGATGCGGGTACGATGCCCGCCCAGCTCGATGACGTCCCCGGAGCGGCTGCTTCCGAGCACTCCGAGGAAGTAACGAAACAGCGCACCCGCATCGTCTTTCACCTGCACCCCGATGAGGTCGTATGCGCCCAGCGTGGCCATGAGATCCTCGTGGCAAGGCAAATTGACCAGCAGTTCAGGCGGTGGCAGCGGAATGTGCAGGAAGAAACCGATGTGGGCGCCGACGCCGAGCGCGCGCAATTCCGCGGCGAGCGGGATCAGGTGGTAGTCGTGTATCCAGATGCGATCGTCGCCACGCAACAGCGGTGCGAGTTTTTTCGCGAACAGCTTGTTGACCGCGCGGTAGCCCGCATACTGCGCACGGCTGTACTGCATCACGGTCGGCTGGAAGTGCAGCAGTGGCCACAGCGTGCGATTGGAGAAGCCGAGATAGTAGGCGTCGTACTCCTCGCGGGTCAGGTCGAGCAGGGCGTAGTCGATCGCCCCTACGGATTCGCGATGCAACGCGCGCTCGCTGGCCGCAACCAGCTTCCCGCTCCAGCCGAACCACAGGCCGCCTGATGCCTTCAGCGCCGCGCGCATCGCCGCGGCGAGGCCGCCGGCGCGCGTTTCCCTGGGGTGCGCGACCCGGTTGGAAACGACGACAAGCCGGCTCATACCAGATCGCTCCATTTCGTGGCGAGGCCGCGCGCTGCGTTGATCAATCCGACCATCGAATAGGTCTGTGGAAAATTGCCCCACAGCTCCTTGCGCTTGGGATCGAAGTCTTCGGACAACAACCCGAGCGGGTTGCGGATCGCCAGCAGTTTCTCGAACAACTTGCGCGCCTCGTCCTTGCGGCCGATCGCGGTCAATGCCTCGACATACCAGAAGTTGCAGACGAGAAAGCTGGTCTTTGGCGCGCCGAAATCGTCAGGCTGCGCGTAACGCAGCAGGAATCCGTTCCGCATCAGATTCTTGCCGATCGCGTCCACAGTCCTGACGAAACGCGTGTCGTCGGCGCTGACAAAGCGCAGTCCTTCGAGCAGCAGCAGACTGGCGTCGAGTTCCTCGCTGCCGAACGATTCGACGAAATAACCGTCCTTGTGCACGGCGTGCTTCAGCACTAGTTTGCGGATGCGATCCGCGCGTCTACGCCAGAAATCCACGCGGTCGTCGAGCTTCAGCCAGCCGGCGATGTTGGATAGGCGGTCGCAGGCCACCCAGCACATCACCGCGGAATAGGTATGCACGGACTCGCGCCCGCGTAATTCCCACAGGCCCGCGTCGGGCTTGTCGTGCAATTTCCATGCGGCGTCGCCGCAGCGTTCCAGACGCCTGAACTCGGTTTCGTCGCCAGGCTTGACCAGTCGCTGGTCGCAGAACATCTGGGTCGCCGCCAGCGCCACGCTGCCGTAGATGTCGTTCTGCTGCTGCTTCCACGCTTCGTTGCCGACCCGCACGGGCCCCATGCCGCGGTAACCGGCCAGTGTCGTTTCTTCGCGCTCCGGCAGTTCATCCTGGAAATGGATGCCGTAGACCGGCTCCATCTCGTCGTCCTTCACCGCGAGATTGAAAATGTAGCGCACGTACTCTTCCATGCTGCGCGTCGCGCTCAAGCGATTCAATGCGCGTACCGAAAGCGCTGCGTCGCGCGGCCAACAGTAGCGGTAGTCCCAGGTGCGCACGGTGTCGGGCGCCTCCGGTATCGAGGTGGTCATCGCCGCAACGATCGCGCCCGTGCCTTCGTATTGGCATAGCTTGAGCGTTATCGCCGCGCGGATCACGGCTTCCTGCCATTCGGCGGGGATGGACAGGTAGCGCGACCACTCGTGCCAGTATGTCAGCGTCGCATTCAGCGCTTCGTCGAAGTAGCGCCTCGGCGATTCCTGCAGGGTCTCGTCGGTGCCGAGCACGACATGTATGTCGCTGTCCAGCAGGAACGGCAGTTCGTCGCGCAGCATGGGTAGCTGCGCATCCGTGGTGACGCGCAGCACCAGCGGATCGAGCAGGAAGCGCAAGTGGTTGGAGCCGAAGGTTTGATCCGGTTTACGTGCGCCGTAAGTGGTCAGCGGACGCAGTCGCAACGCTATGCGCGGCGATCCGGACACCCGTCGCACGCGCCGGAGGATCTGCATGGGGTGGTAGGTGCGTTCGTGATGCTTGTAACGCGGCGCAAAGTCGGTTATTTCGACCTCGGCGCCGTCCTTCGCCGCAAGCGTTGTCACGAGCACCGCGCTGTTGTCCACGTAACGCTGATGGCGTTTCGTCTCGTTCTCCAGCGAGACGTCAAAGAACCCGGCGTCACCGAGCTTCGGTGACAGCAACGAGCAGAACACAGGATCGCCATCGAAAGCGGGTACGCAGTGCCACACGATACGACCGCGTACATCGATAAGCGCGTTGATGGTGCCGTTGCCGATGATGCCGAGATCGAGGGTTGCCTGACGGGTGTGCCGACCAGCGGCAGGCGATTTTTTCGGCTCACGCTTCTTTGCTTTGCTCCGCGTGGCGCGTGTGCGTTGCTTGCCGGAGGGTTTCGATCGGGGTTTTTTCGTGGGCACGGAAGATCTCCTCTCAATGCATGAATTGCGTGGTGCAGCGGGAGGCCCGACTCCCGATTGCGGTCAGCTTGTCGCCAGCGCGTGCAGCCATGCGCGCACCTCGGCGGGGTCGGCCAGTGCGTAGCGCGCGGCGGTCGGGCGACGATCACCGATAATCACGCCGACACCATCGCGGGCGTTGACATGACGGAATGCGTCCTCGTCGGTAAGGTCGTCGCCCAGCATCCACGGACGGCGTCCCCGAAACGGCGCAACGTGCATCAGGGCATCGAGCGCGCGCCCCTTGTCGACGCCGGCGGGTTTCAGTTCTATAACCTGATCGCCGCGCTGCACGGCGTACTGGTTGCCCATGCCTTGCAACAGCGTATCCACGATGCGTTCGGCTGTGGCACGCGCGTGGGGTGCGTGACGAAAATGCAGGGCGAGTGCGCGTTGCTTGTCTTCCAGCACCACGCCTTTCGCTTCGGCGACCAGCACGGCGGCCCGCGCACGCGACCCGGCGAACGCGGCATCTTCGCCAGTGACGTGTACGCGACCGTCCGGCATGCGCAGTTCGGCGCCGTGCAGCCCGGAGGCTGCATGTGCGTGCCAGCCGAACAAATGGTCGAGTTGGGACAGTGGCCTGCCGCTCAGCAATGCCACCGCGCCCTTCAGTCGGCTGCGCATTCCAACGAGATCGTCGTGCAGCTGCGCCGCGACCTCGACATCGGCGGGGTGCCGGGCGAAATCCAGCAAGGTGCCGTCGACGTCCAGAAACAGCGCCCAGCCCTCATCAGCGCCGGGCGTGGGCGGCGCGGGCAGGGCCGCGATGTCGTGGCGGGCCGTGGACACCTTGTTCCGCGTGGTTTGCACAGTTCCTCATTCTGCCGCAGCAGGCGTGAACGTCCGTTTCACGTTTGCGTGGGTCGAGTTTCGATTGGACTCCTGAACCGTCACGGAGACATGATGACGACAGCATCGCGCGCCAGCGCGTGGCGGTCGCCCCTGGGCAAACAAAGCAAGGTCATGGACTGCCGTCCTTGTCCTATAGATCAGCTGCAGCGTGCCCAACGCGCGCGCTCTCGTGACGCGGGCGAATAAACCCCATGGTGTTTTTCCCCGTTCCCGCTTTTGACAGCACGTCGTTTTAGACTCGAAATATTCGTCGGCCAAGGTAGTTGAACGCCCTCGGACGAGGCCCTATCTCAGGAGTTCTCGTTGAATCGGTGGCCACTGCCGCCCACAGCATGAGGATGCCCACGTGAGGATGGACAAACTGACTTCGCGCTTCCAGCAGGCACTGGCCGACGCTCAATCGGTGGCGGTCGGGCGCGACCACAACATGCTGGAACCGGCCCACGTGATGGCCGCGCTACTGGACCAGCAGGGTGGCTCGACCGCGCCGATGTTGGCGCAAGCCGGCGTCAACGTGCCGCTGTTGCGCCAGCGCGTCGGCGATGACCTGGACAAGTTACCGAGCGTTAGGGGGCAGGAAGGCAACATCAATGTCTCGAACGAGTTGACGCGCCAGTTGAACCTCACCGACAAGCTGGCGCAGCAGCGCGGCGACCAGTTCATTGCGTCCGAGCTTTTCGTGCTGGCCTGTCTGGAGGACAAGGGCGAGGTCGGGCGCGCACTGAAGGCTGCTGGCGCCAACAAGCAGAACATTGAGGCCGCGATCGACAAGCTGCGCGGCGGCGAGAAAGTGCAATCCGAAGGCGCCGAGGACCAACGTCAGGCGCTGGAGAAATACACCATCGACCTCACCGCGCGCGCCGAGACCGGCAAGCTCGATCCGGTGGTCGGGCGCGACGAAGAAATCCGCCGAGTGGTACAGGTGCTCTCTCGTCGCACCAAGAACAATCCGGTGCTGATCGGCGAACCGGGCGTGGGCAAGACCGCGATCGCAGAGGGCCTGGCGCAACGCATCGTCAAGGGCGAGGTGCCCGAGGGCATCAAGAACAAACGCGTGCTGGCGCTGGACATGGGTGCGTTGATAGCCGGCGCCAAGTTTCGCGGCGAGTTCGAGGAACGGCTCAAGGGCGTGCTCAACGACCTCGCCAAGCAGGAAGGCCAGATCATCCTGTTCATCGACGAGCTGCACACCATGGTCGGCGCCGGCAAGGCCGAAGGCGCGATGGACGCCGGCAACATGCTCAAGCCCGCACTGGCGCGCGGCGAGTTGCATTGCATCGGTGCCACCACGCTGGACGAGTACCGTAAGTACATCGAGAAAGATGCCGCGCTGGAGCGGCGTTTCCAGAAGGTGTTCATCGGCGAACCCACGGTCGAAGACACCATCGCGATCCTGCGCGGCCTTAAGGAACGCTACGCCGTGCACCACGGCGTCGAGATCACCGACCCTGCCATCGTCGCGGCGGCCACACTGTCCAACCGTTACATCACCGACCGCCAGTTGCCCGACAAGGCTATCGACCTGATGGACGAGGCGGCCTCGCGCATCCGGATGGAGATCGACTCCAAGCCGGAGGAGCTGGACCGGTTGGAACGCCGGCTGATCCAGTTGAAGATCCAGCGGGAGATGCTGAAGAAGGAAAAGGATCCGGAATCGAAAAAGCGCTTGGCCGACCTCGAAACCGACATCGGGAGGCTCGACCGGGAATTTTCGGACTTGAACGAGATTTGGAAATCTGAGAAGGCCACGCTGCAAGGCGATGCCAGGATCAAGGAGGAAATCGAAAAGGCGCATCACGAACTGGAGGCCGCGCAACGCCGCCAGGATTACGCGCGCATGAGCGAAATCCAGTACGGGCAGTTGCCCGCGCTGGGAAAACAGCTTGCCGCTGCGCAGGCCACCGACCAGCGCGAGTTCAAGTTGGTCAAGGACAAGGTCACCGCAGAGGAAATCGCCGAAGTCGTGGCGCGCTGGACTGGCATTCCGGTCTCGAAGATGCTGGAGGGCGAACGCGAAAAACTGCTGCAGATGGAAGACGCGCTGCACCAACAGGTGATCGGCCAGGACGAGGCGGTGCACGCCGTGTCCGATGCGATACGGCGCGCACGTGCAGGGTTGTCAGATCCGAATCGCCCGTCCGGTTCGTTCCTGTTCTTGGGCCCCACCGGGGTCGGCAAGACCGAGTTGTGCAAGGCGCTCGCCAATTTCCTGTTCGACACCACCGAGGCGATGGTGCGTATCGACATGAGCGAGTTCATGGAGAAACACTCGGTCGCACGCCTGATCGGCGCGCCGCCCGGTTACGTCGGTTACGAGGAAGGCGGTTACCTGACCGAGGCCGTGCGTAGGCGTCCCTACAGCGTGATCCTGCTCGACGAAGTCGAGAAGGCACACCCAGACGTGTTCAACATCCTGCTTCAGGTGCTCGACGACGGGCGATTGACCGATGGCCAGGGCCGCACCGTGGATTTTCGCAACACCGTGATCGTGATGACGAGCAATCTCGGTTCGCAGCAGATCCAGGAAATCGGGTCCAGCGGCATCGACGAAGAATCACCCGAGGCCTACACACAAATGAAAGCGGCCGTGATGGGCGTGGTGCAGGCGCATTTCCGGCCCGAGTTCATCAACCGCCTCGACGAAATCGTGGTGTTCCATCCGCTCGACAAGAAGCAGATTCGCGAAATCGCCCGTTTGCAGACGAATTACCTGGCCAAGCGTTTGCAGGAGCGTCAGATCGATCTGGAAATTTCAGACACCGCGCTCATACTGCTCGGCAATGTCGGCTTCGATCCCGTATATGGCGCACGTCCATTGAAGCGCGCGATCCAGGCACAACTCGAAAACCCGCTGGCTAGCAGGATTCTCGCGGGAGAGTTCGTCGGTGGCGACACCATTCGGGTCGATGCCGAAGACGGCAAGCTCGCGTTCCGCAAACGTTGAAGGGGCTCAATGCTTACTCGCCTTCTCGGGGCGTAGCCGGCGTGCGCAACAACCTGAGCGCGGCAGGGGTGGTGCGCAGCATCGGGTGGAATTTGCGTTCGTGGATGGGTGTGCGGCGAAAGATTGCATAACGGTAGGCCGCGTAGCCCGCGAGCAACGCCTGGGTCAGCGCGAACCACGCAAATAGCGACCAGGGACCGAGCGCGGACATGGTTCCACCGGCAATCAGCGGTCCCAGTGCAGAGCCGACGCCATACACCAGCAAGACGCTGCTGCTCGCCGCAAGCAGGTCCCCCGGTTCCACGTGGTCGACCAGATGCGCCACCACGATCGGATAGATCGCGAAGGTCATGCCGCCGAACAGGAAGATCACCGTCATTGCAACGATGCCGTGTCCGCCGAGCAACAGCGCAGCCACCGCCAGCAGCGTAGCGGCCGCGGCGACCAGCGATAGCGCAATGCGGCGGTCGTGGCGGTCGGACAGCCGCCCGAGCGGCCACTGTAGTGCCGCGCCGCCGAGGATCGCGATGCTCATGTAGGTGCTCACCTCGGCGGTGTCGAAACCGCTTTCGCGGGCGTATACCGGCAGCAGACCCCAGAACGCGCCCATTGCCAACCCCGTCAGCAACGCGCCGAGTCCGGCGGTTGGCGCGACATCGAACAATAGCCGCAATTGCAGCTTCGGCGTCGCCTGTTGTTGCGGTTGCGCCTGATGCGTCGCCAGTACCGGCAGCGTCGCCGCGCACACGGCCAGCCCGACCACGATGAAGAGCACGAATGGTTGCCCACCTATGCGGAGCAACTGCTGGCCCACCGCCAGCGAACACAGGTTCACCACCATGTAGGTCGCAAACACCGCGCCGCGTTGACCGGGTGGTGCCTGCGCGTTGAGCCAGCTTTCGATGACCGCGTACAGCCCGACCAGCACGACCCCCGCCAATAGCCGAAGCAGCAGCCACGCGACCGGATTGGTGCCGAAGGCATGCAACAGCACCACGCACGCCGTGCAGGCGGCGCAGAACGCGAACGCGCGGATGTGGCCGATGCGTCGCACCAGCGGCGGCATCGCGAAGGTGCCGATGAAATAGCCCGCGTAGTACGCCGAGGTCAAGCCACCGAGCAACGTCTCCGAGTAGCCCGCCGCAATCCCGCGCAGCGGAATCAGCGTGTTCAGCAGGCCCACGCCGACCAGCAACAGCGCGGTGCCGGTGAGCAGAGAAGCAATCGGTCGAAGTGTGCGAAGCATTTGCCATCAGCGAAAATCGCAAGGCACAACTGTAGCCGGCGTTTCCTCAACCTGCGCCGAATCCTGCGCATCCGCGTGGCGTACATTCTCCGGATCACGTATCATGCGGGCCGCCTGAGGTGACCGTCGATGCACGTCGACGGTTGAAACGGGAATCCGGTGACGCCGCTCCGCGCAAGTGGGCGGTCATTCCGGAGCTGCCCCCGCAACGGTAGGCGAGTAACGGTCCGCAAGCAGCCACTGAACGCGAGTTCGGGAAGGCGCGGATCGGGAAGGTGACCCCTTCGCTCGCAAGCCCGGAGACCGGCCCACGGCAAGAACCGGACATGCGGTGGGCGATGTCACGGGGTCATGCGACTCGCGCATGGCGCCGCACCTCCTTCCCCCTGTCCCCGACGTCACCTAAACCGCGCGGGCAGGCGCGGACAGGAGCCATTGCAGTGAAATCCGAATTCGTTTCGTACGGCCGCATCGCGCTGGCCGGTTTGGTGCTGGTCGCGGGCAGCGCGTTCGCCGCCGAAACCACGACCCTTGACCAGATCGTCGTCACCGCGACCCGCACCGCGCAGACCGAGGACCAGACGCTGGCGCCGGTCACGGTGATCACGCGCGCGGAAATAGAATTGTTGCAACCTGCGTCGCTGCAGGATCTGCTGAACGACACGCCCGGCATGGCGATCGCCAACAACGGCGGTCCGGGAAAGGCGACCTCGCTGTTTCTGCGCGGCACCGACAGCGACCAGGTGCTAGTGCTGGTGGACGGCATCAAGATCGGTTCCGCAACCGCCGGCACCGCAGCGATCCAGGACATCCCGGTCGATCAGATCGAGCGCATCGAAATCGTGCGCGGGCCGTTCTCCAGCCTGTATGGCTCCGATGCGATCGGCGGGGTGATCCAGATATTCCTGCGTCACACGCCTGGAACGTTCGTGCCCAACGCCAGCGTGGGTGTGGGCAGCTATTCGCACTGGAATACCTCGACCGGTTTTTCCGCCGCAAGCAAGAAGGGCTGGGTTTCGGTGCAGGCCGCACATGACCAGACCGACGGCATCCCGGCGTGCCGGCTTGGTGCGGCGGAGCTGTTCGTGTCGTGCTACGTCGACGATCCCACCCGCGACGGTTTCCGCAACAGCTCGCTGACCTTGAATGGCGCCTATCGGTTTGACGATCGCTGGAGCGCTGACGCATTCGCGTTCCGCACCCAGGGTTACAACGAGTACGCGGGTTCCTTCAGCGATTCGGATGAATTCGTGACACAGGTCGTGGGCGGACAGTTGCACTGGCGCGCCAGCGACTGGGCTAACATCACCTTGCGTGCCGGATCGAGCGGTGACTTCGACAGCGATTACCTGAACGGCGTGTATGTGGATACTTTCAACACGCACCGCACGCTGGGCTCGCTGCAGGCGGACATTGCGCCTGCCGGGGGCCTGCTTTCGACCGGTCTTGACTGGCAACGCGACAGCGTTGCCTCCAGCACGGTATACGACCAGGGTTCGCGCAACAATCGCGGGTTGTTCGCGCAATACCAGCGCAGCTTCGGTGCACAATCGGTGCAGGCCAATGTGCGCCACGACGACAACAGCCAGTACGGCGGCAAGACTACGGGCAGCCTGCTGTGGGGCTGGAATTTCACGCAAAACCTGCGCCTCACCGCCAGCTGGGGCACCGCATTCCGCGCGCCCACCTTCAATGACCTGTACTACCCAGGGTTCAGCAATCCCGATCTGCGCCCGGAAAGTTCGCGCAATTTCGACGTCGCCCTGCGCGGTACGCCGGGGTGGGGCTACTGGTCGTTGAATGTCTATGGCGACAACATCCACGACCTGATTACCCTGGACGCCGCGAACGACTACCTGCCGGAGAACATCGACCAGGCGCGCATCACCGGCGTGGAGGGAGTGGTTGGCGGCAAGCTTGCGGAGTGGACCCTCCGCGCGACCGCAACGCTGCTGAATGCGCTGGACGATGAGTTCGGCGGTCCGGACGACGGCAACCAGTTGCCTCGCCGCCCGCGCCAGAGCGCGCGTTTTGACGCCGATCGCAGCTTCGGCCGCTTCAGTTTCGGTGCAAGCTGGTACATCAACTCGCATTCCTACGATGACATCGGCAACCAGTACCGTCTGGGTGGTTACGCGCTGACCAACCTGCGGGGCGGCTGGCAATTCAACCATGACTGGAAATTGCAGTTGGCGCTCAACAACATATTCAACAAGAACTACGAGACCGCGTACTACTACAACCAGCCGGGCCGCAACTTCATGGTGACCATGAGCTATCGTCCGTCGAGATGAACGTCCGGTCCTGACGGAGTCCGCCATTCATCTGGCTATTGACGGCCACGGCCGGTCGCTATAGAGCGAACTGTCAGGGACATCCGTCAACCTAGGGTGCCGCTTGCGAGGATACGTGGCGGCATCGATTTCGCCCAGCGCCAGATGCGCACGGGTATCGGCCCGCGTTGCAGGCGAGAGTCTCATCGAACGTAGACCGCGCAGGCGCAGTTTGTTCCATCCTTGCGTAGCGCTCAGCAGGCCACAGGGCTGGTCAACTGAGTTGTCGGTGCGTCCGACTACGAGGAAGCGTGTCCGATGAAGTATCTGACAGCGTCTTGAGCAGGCTCATCAACGGCACCTCGTAACGGCGCCACGCTCCCGACGAACGCGCATGCAACGGTTGGCGTATTTGTGCAGCGCTCAGGGTCGATACCGGGTTTTGGTTTCCGGCAAGATCCAAGCAGGCCGGTTCCCATGCAAGCTCGTAGTGAGCAAGCACTTTGCGCAAGGTCGCTTCGGGTTCGCGAACCAACTCGTCGTAGGACACATCCAGAATCGCGCCTGGTGCAAGCGTGTGCCAATGCGACATCAAGCGTCTGTATTTCTTGTAGTGCGCCGCCAGTGTCGCCAAGTCATTGCCGATGGCGTAGGCATCTCCGAACATGGCACGGAAGATACTGAAACACACATCCATTGGTTCGCGCACCATGTGTAAAATACGTGCGCCAGGTAGGGCGGCGTGGATCAAGCCAGCCACCATCCAGTTCGACGTTTGCTTGTCGATAAAGCAACGCGCACCCTGCGCGCGCCATTGCGTTTGCGCCAAGTAGCGTCGACCGACTTCTGACAGATCGATCCCCTCCAGACGTTGGAGAAACGTGTCGTCCTGAATGTGCCGGTGATCACCAGCCCATTGCAATTGACGTCCGAAGTCGAAGAGTTCTCCCGCCGCGGCGATCTGCGTATGGTTGCCGAGCATTCGCTCCAGTACCGTCGTGCCCGAGCGCGGGAGTCCGAGGATGAAAATCGGTTGCGGTCCTGTATGGGTCACCCCAGCTCGCGGCAGCGAATGTAACGAGTAGTAATCATCGCTGCGTTGCAGGGATGTGTTCTGGCGTAGCGCGTCCTCGTGGGTCCTTGCGTGCATAATGGCGTTGCCATTCGTCAACGCCTGCCACGCTTCGTCGTAGCGGCCGAGATCTTCCAATGTCTTGTACCGGGCAAACTCGAACGCAGCGTGGTCGCGCGTGCCCCGCGCTACGTTTCGCAGGCCCGCTGTCAACTCAGTCAGGTAGTTGCCGTCCCGCGTTTGGGTACGCAGCATTACCAGCGGCAAAGCCGCTTCACCGAGCGTCGGCGCGATCCGCAAGCTGAGTCGGTATTCGGATTCTGCGCCTTCGAGGCGCCCCAGAAAGGTCAACAGCCGACCGCGATAGAAATGGATCGCAGCAACGTCGTTCCCCGTCACCAAGGCCTTGTCCAGCATAGCCAAGGATTCGGCGTACTCGCCGAATCCCAGCCGGATATCGGCCAGGCGAACCAGGCATGTGTAGGGCATCGTGCCCACCAACGCCGGTTGCGCCAGACTCTGGCGAGCTGCGACAACTTCACCGACACGCAACAGAGCGGCCACGACATCGCAGATTAATTCCGGATCGTCCGTTGCGAGGCGCGCGGCATCCAGCGCGAAGGCCGCCGCATCGCGGACGCGGTCCTCGCTCCATGCGATATCCGCCGCCAGCAGTTGCGTACAGACGTGGCCGGGTGCCGTCGCCTGCAGGGCTTCCAGCTGTGCATGCGCCGGCGCATGCTGCTGTTGCGCCAGGTACTGCATGGCACGTCGCCGACGTTGTTCGGGAGTCCGATTCATTGGCCAGTTCCACTGGTGGATGCTTGCCAGGATTCTGCCACGAGGGTCCTTCAGCGAGCGTCATCTCGGCGACGTTTCCAGAACACACCGGACCCATGGCAATAGGTGCCCCATGCCTGGGTTCAGCGCCGGTGTGGCGCGAGCGCAGTCGCGGTACCTGCGATGTAGCACCAGTGCCAGGGCTCATATTCGTAGCCGTACGGATTGCCCGGCGGGAACGACATATGGAACCCGAACCCGGCGCCGTGTTGCTGTAGCCAGGTGAACGCCTTGCTCTTGGCGAAGCTGACATCGGCCGCCGGCACGCCCGGCGTGGTCAGGTCGATCGCGCAACCGGTCTGGTGTTCGCTGTAGCCCGGTACGGCATTGATCTTCAGCGCCTGCTGGATGCTCATCCCGCGTTTCAGCTTTTCGCGGACCAGATGGGTCTGGTAGGCCATGCTGCGGAAACCCGACACCGTTTCCAGCTTCACGCCGTCGCGCGCGGCGGCCGTGAACATTGCCTTCAGCGCGGTGGCGGCGGGCGCCACCATCTTCACCTTGCGTCCGTAGACGTCGCGCGGTACCTGCACCAGGTCCTTCGCTTCCGGCTGCGGACGCAGGTGATGTTGTGCCACGTAGTCCGGTGGAATGCCCAACCCGTGATTGATCTCCTGGATGTGCGCGACATAAGCGGCCGGCTGTACGGGCGGCGAGGCAGGACACAACGGTGCGTCGGGCGTGGCCGCGAATGCGGCCGGGGCAAACAGACTGACGGCGGAAGCCGACAGGATGAGGTAGATCCGTGTGGTGTGGTGCATGGAGTATCCGGGCGGCAAAGATTCGCATGATAAGTGAAGCGCCCGAATCGATGCCAACTTTGCACACGGTCGGCACGGATGGCGGTATCCTTGTCTGGATAACTCTGGCGTGTTTCCCGCGATGCCCATCTACGTTTTCCGCTGTGACGACTGTGGCGAGAAGTTCGAGCGCCTGCAGAAACTGTCCGACCCCGATCCAGACATCTGCCCGAACTGTGGCAAGCGCCACGTGCGCCGACAGGTGACTGCGCCCGCCTTTCGCCTTGCAGGCAGCGGCTGGTACGAAACCGATTTCAAGTCCGACAAGGAAAAGAAGCACAATCTCGCCGGTGACGGGGCCAAACCGGACTCCGCCGGGAGCAAACCGGTCGAGGTTGCCAAGGGCGGTGAAGCCGGCAAGGAGACCGCCAAGCCAGCGGCGGCCGAGAAACCCGCCAAGGCGGCCGGAGACTGAATCGCGGATATCACTTGCCAGTTCCCGTTCAGTTGCCGTCACGGAAACTGGCGACCACCAGTCAGGAGGGTAACGCCATGCGCAAGCTTTCGTTGATCGCCGCGTTGATGTTGTTTGCATTCGCCGGTACACAGGTGGCCTACGGCAATCAGTATCCCGGGCGTCCGGGTCCCAACGACACGGTATCCTGCGGCAGCCCGCAGCACCATCTGCTGCGCTGTCCCGTCCCCCGTCACTGGCGCGGCGCGCGGATCATCCGGCAGACATCCAAGGCCGCTTGCGTACAGGGCCGGACCTGGGGCTTCGACCGGGGCGGCATCTGGGTCGACAAGGGCTGCGGCGGCGTGTTCGCGCCGGGCAACTACAGCGGCGGTCATGGCGGCGGTTTTCGACCGGGTCCCGGCTGGAACCGGGATTTCGTCGTTTCCTGCGGTAGCCCGCAATATCAACGCTACTTCTGTCAGGTCGATGTCGGTGTGCGCGGCCGGGTCAGGCTGCAACGCCAGAACTCCAGTGCGGCCTGCATCGAAGGCCGTACGTGGGGCTGGAATCGGGCCGGCATCTGGGTCGACAAGGGTTGCGGCGCGCAATTCATGGTGACCCGTCGCTGGTGAAGCTGCACGATCACTGGATCCACGCGGTTATTTCGTATAGCCGGGGTTCGGATCGGCAATCGCCGCTGAACCCCGGGAACCGCGTCGCAAGGACTGGCCGTGTCGATCCGGTAAACTTCCCGCACGCCCCACTGGATAGATAGAACGCCTTGTCCTGGTTCGAGCGCGTGCGCCGGGTCGTCGCCCGGATCTGGCCATTCGCACGCTGGCCCATCCTGATCGGTATCGGATTCGCGGTCGGTTTCATCGTGCCGTATACGCTGGTGCTCGATCATCGCGTGAAGACGCGGGTGACCGAAATCGATTTCACCCAGCCGACACGCGTGTACGCACGCCCGCAGCTGCTCGAAGCGGGTGTGCCGATGAACAGGGCGACGCTGAAGCTGGAACTCCAGATGGCCGGTTACACCGAGGCGGCGGGCGTCGTGCATGTGCCCGGCACGTGGAGCGCGGACGGCGACAAATTCATGATCGCCTCGCGCGGCTACATGGATCCTGTCGGCGGCGAGCTGCCACGCAGGGTGCGGGTGACGCTGGGATCGGGGCGCATCCAGTCGGTGTTTGATCTCACCGCGAACAAGCCCCTGCACAAGACCCATCTCGATCCCGCACGGATTGCGACACTGTACGGCTCGGAACAGGAAGAACGCATCATCGTCCAGTTGTCGGAGCTGCCGCCGCTGCTGGTGCAGGGCGTGCAGGCGGTCGAGGACCGCGACTTCAAGAACAACCATGGCATCGACCTGTCATCGATCGTGCGTGCCGCGCTCGCTGATTTGCGCGCCGGACACGCGGTACAGGGCGCCTCGACGATCACCCAGCAACTTGTGCGCAACCTGTTCCTTGACCGCAGCCGGACGCTGGTGCGCAAGTCCAACGAGGTATTGCTGTCGATCCTGCTTGACGCGCATTACAGCAAGGGCCAGATCCTGGGCGCCTATTGCAACGAAGTGTTCCTGGGTCAGCAGGGCAACCAGGCCGTGCATGGTTTCGCCGCCGCGAGCTGGTACTACTTCGGCCGCCCGGTCCAGACATTGCGTCCGCAGGAAATCGCGTTGCTGGTCGGGATGGTGCGGGGGCCGAGTTACTACGATCCGCGCCGCAATCCGGAACGTGCATTGGCGCGCCGCAATGTGGCGTTGGATGCGTTCCACGCCACCGGACTGCTGAACGAGGCGCAATGGAAGGCCGCGAAGGCGGCGCCGCTCGACGTGACACCGAATCCGCAGTTGGTGGTCGATCGCTTCCCCGCGTTCATGCAGGTCGTACGCGAGCAGATCACGCACGACTTCAGCGACCAGCAACTCCGCAGCGGTGGCTTGCTGGTGTACACCACGCTCGATCCGGCCGCGCAGGTGTATGCCGAGCAGTCGCTGGACGAAACCGTCAAGGGCCTCGGCAAGCGCGGCGACAAGCTCGAAGGCGCCGTTGTCGTGGTCGAACCTTCCAGCGGCGATGTGCTCGCGATGGTGGGCGGCCGCGAATCCGACCTGCACGGATTCAACCGCGCCTACGACGCGCGCCGCCCGGTCGGTTCCAGCCTGAAGCCGTTCTACTACCTGATGGCGCTGACCGATCCCGCGCGCTGGAACGTGGCGTCGTTGCTTGACGATGCGCCGGTATCCCTGCGTTTGCCGAATGGCAAGCTGTGGACGCCGCAGAACGACGATCACCAGTCGCACGGCCAGGTACCGATGGTCGAGGCGCTGGCAAAGTCCTACAACCTCGCCAGCGTGCACCTCGGGTTGCAACTCGGCGTCAATCGCGTCGCAGCGTTCCTGCGCTCGTTCGGACTGACCGATGTGCAGGCCAACCCGTCGCTGCTGCTGGGTGCGGTGGACGTGTCGCCGTTCCAGCTCGCGCAGCTGTACGAATTTTTTGCCGACGATGGACACGCGCTGCCATTGCTGACCTTGCGGGGCGTGCTCGATGCGAAGGGGCATGTGCTCAAGCAGTATGCGGTCAAGCCCGGCAAGGGCGAATACCAGCAGGCCGAACGTCTCGTCCGCTGGATGATGCAGCAGGTCACCGAGTACGGCACTGCCGCGGCGATCGGCAATTCCAGCTTGGGCAGCCTGCATGCTGCCGGCAAAACTGGAACTTCTGATCATCAGCGCGATTCGTGGTTTTCCGGGTTCACCGGCGACCGCCTCGCGGTGGCGTGGATGGGCCGCGACGACAACCAGCAGACCCACCTGTGGGGCGCGACCGGCGCGCTGCGCGTGTGGATGAATCTGTTCGAGAAACTGCCGAGTACGCCGCTGACCACTTCGTTCGGCGACGACATCCAGTACGCGTGGATCGATCCGTCCACCGGACAGGGAACGCTGCCGCAATGCGACGGTGCGCGCCAGTATCCGTTCATCGACGGCTACGTGCCACAGGTGCAGAATCATTGTTATCTGCAGCGTCTTGAACATATTTTCGGTAGCGGCAATTCCGACAACGGCGCGCAGCCAGCAGCCGGTGCGCAGCCCCCGCACTGAACCCTGTGGAGTGCAACACGATGATTATCAGGAAAACCTGTGCCGCGTTCGTGGCTGCAGGCACGTTCGCGATATTGCTTGCGGCTTGTTCGAATCCACCCCTGCCGCCGCCCGCGTCGAACCGCACGTCGCCGACTGCGATGGTGGTGGCTATCCGCGCGGCGCGTGCCAACGACAAATCCGTGGTGCAGGTTGCACCGCTGCGCGATCCCGCCGTCGACGGTTTTCTGGACAGCGCACACGCAGCCGAGAACGCCGGCAACTACCAGGATGCGCTGGGTAAGATCGATGCCGCGCTGAAGCTTTCACCGGATGCACCGGACATCCTGCAATTTCGCGCCGAAGTCGAGATCCTGCTGCGCAACTATCCGGCGGCCGATGCCGATGCACGGCGCTCGTTTGCGCTTGGCCCCAAGGTCGGCGGCTTGTGCGCGAGCAACTGGCAGACCGTGCTTGAAATCGCCGAGTCGACGAATGACCAGGCCGGTGTGGCCACGGCGCGCACCGCGCGTGACAAGTGCCATAAAGCCGGGCCGGTCAGGATGTAGGTGCAGCATCGGGTAGCGTCATTGCCGGAACACGCACAACACCGCCAGCAAGGCGATGCCAAACGCCGCCATCAACATGGTGAATATAAAAGCCAGCCACGGTGTGTGAAACCACACCTTGCGCGGATTCTGGCGATACCACACGATCCCGTAGGCGAGGAAACGAATCCCCGTGGCGAGCAGAATCACCACGCCCATCGCCACCAGGATCACCCCGCCGAGCGTCGACAGCGGGTTGGGCAACAACTCTCCGACTTTCGCAACGTGCCATGGGGGATGGCGCATCAGCAGGCCGAAGCGGTCTACCGTGATGCCGAAGATCATCAGGGCCAGAGCCGTCCGCGTCCACACCGCCAGTGTACGCTCGGTGTTCATGTACGAACGCTGGAGCGACAGCTGGACCAGTTCGTGCGCGGTCGCAATCTGGGGATTTTCGCTGTCTTCGGTCATGAGGGTTTCCCGCTCCAGTCGCCCGTGGTCGAGATCGCCAATGAGTCACGGGATGGGGCGTGACTACATCGCATGCGCCGGTTACTGCACGAACACCAGCAACGCCGCCAGCATGGCGATGCCGAATATCGCCGCCAGCACGGCGAATGTGAAAGCGAGATAGGGGCCATGGGGAAGCTCGTTGTGGCGGTAGACGCGATTCCAGACCGCCCGGTACGCCTCATGGCGAATGCCGGCAGCTATCGCGACGAATGTCCCAATCGCCACCAGCATGATGCCGCCGAGACTGGACTCCGGATTCGGCGCCAGCCGCGTCCCGAGGTGCGCCAGACGATTGTGCGTCATCAGCAAACCGAACCGGTCGACCGCGATTCCGGAGACAATCAGCGCCAGCGCGGTGCGCGTCCACGTCGCCAGGTTGCGATCCACGTTCATGTAGGCCACTTGGGCCTGCAGCTTGACCATTTGCTGAAGCGTCGCGAGTTGCCCGGTTTCTTGGTCGTCAGGCATGGCGTGTCTCGTGCCGTTGCAAGGTTCGCATTTTCGCGCGTCCGTCTGTCAGTGCGCCGTGAAGTCGACGATATTAAGGTTGAGCGGGAAGCGATCGCTCTCTACCATCGGCTTGGCCAGCCGCTTTCCCCAACTCCCGGTCAACACGTCGGATTTGTCGAACCTCTGCACGTCCACCTGTCCCGCGAGCGTGAATCCATCGATCACATACGGTACACCTTGCGATCCCATCGCAGACGGACCGTTCATGATGTGGAAGTGCAGGTGCGGACCGGACGTGTTGCCGGTGTTGCCGAGTTCGCCGATCACGGTGCCGGCCTTGATGTGTTCGCCATCGTGCACGGTGATGGAACCTTTCTTCAGATGCGCGTAGAACGCGTACAGCCCGTGACCGATGGCAAGGATTACGTGGTTGCCGTCCACGGTATGGATGGTGATCGTGGTCGGGTCCGGTAGCGTCCCGGGGACCTGATCGTCGAGATCGTCGAGCGTCTCGACAACGGTTGCGTCCGCCACCGCGTACACCTTCGCGCCATAGTCGGTGTAATTGGTTGCCACGCCCGGATCGCCATGTACCAGCTCGCCATCCTTGTTCAGGCGCATCCAGTCAATCGCAAATCGCTGCGAGTTATACAGGGAACCATTGATGCTTTGCAGCGAGCCACGATGGACGATGCCGCTGTTGCAGCACCCGTTCACGGCGACCCATCCGTTGCCGCGCAATGGCGGCTCGATCACCGGCAGCGGGGCGCGACTTACTTCCACTCGCGCCACGGTGTAGTCCAGCGGCGTCGCCGGCGTGTGCGGTCCTGGATTGGCGGCGCCGAGCAGTGTCACACGGTGCATCAGGGCATGCGGTATCGCGGCGGCATCGCGAAACGCAAGTTCAACGTAGAAGAGTCGGCTTGCGTTCGCGGGAATGACGGTGTTGTTGGCAGGCGCGGGTTGCAGCGTACGCAGGCTGCCGAGCAGATCCTTGCCGGCATACGATGCGACGACATGCGATGGTGCAGCGGCGTCGACCACGCCGATCTGCTTGATCGTCGCAGCCGCGAGCTTCGTGTTGGTCAACTCGAGCTCGTAAACGACGTGGTAACGACTGTCGGTGCCAGGCACGGCGACATGCCGCGTACCGATCGGGGTGACGACGACGGGGGTGAAGGCGTCGGGCTCGACGGTGGTGTTATTGTGCGTCGGCGACGAGTTCGCCCACGCGGGCATCGGAGCGGCAAAAAAGGCGGCGACGAAGAGTAATGCGGTGTACGCAACGATTCGGTGCATCGACATGACTTTCCCCCTTTTTTGTTGGTCGCGTGGTATCTGTTTTTCTGTCGTTATCCTGGCGCAGGCCGGGATGCATCGGAATATTCGGGCAAAGCACTCCGTTTTCAGTCGAGTCTACGCCCTATCCCCCGACGCCGCGATCGGGGAACCACGCCATGCCGATGTCGTCCTCGTACTCGCCGTCCAGCCGATGCACGCGCCGACGAAAGCGCGCTTCCTCGACGAAACCGAACCGGCGATACAGGTTCTGTGCTCGCAGGTTGCCGGCGCGCACGTTCAGTTCCACCTTGCCCACCCGCCCGTCATGTTCCGCCCATTCGAGCAGATCGCGCAACATCGCCGTTCCGATGCCACGTTCGACATGCCCGGGATGCACCACGATCGTCAACAGGAACAAGTGCGTGTTGGCACGCATCGACATCGGCTCGAGCAACGCATGCCCGACGGCGATGTCGTCCTCCTCGGCGACGATGTAGCGTCCCTGATCGGCGAGTTTCGCGATCTTGTCCCGAAAGGCTTCAACGGGAATCTCGCCGGGCCATTGCACCAGCAGTCCCGGCGTGCGCGCGGTCTCGGCTTCCGCCGCGGCGATGGCTTCGGCGTCGGAAGTCTGCGCAAGGCGAAGTTTCATCCACAGGCTCCCCTCAGGTCGGTGGCAAGTCTGCTGCCATCCATGAGAGTCGGCAAGTAGTCGCCGGCGCTGGCAAAATAGCCGGTCGGACTCCGGGCATCGGCATGTACACGGTCAAGGAAATCTTTTACACCCTGCAGGGCGAGGGCTTTCACGCCGGTCGCCCGGCCGTGTTCTGCCGGTTCGCCGGTTGCAACCTGTGGTCCGGGCGCGAGCAGGATCGCGCCGCGGCAGCGTGCAATTTCTGTGACACGGACTTCGTCGGGACCGATGGCGAGAATGGCGGCAAGTACCCGGACGCAACGGCTCTCGCGGACAAGATCGGGTCGCTCTGGCCGGGCGGTCAGACGGAAAACCGTTTTGTCGTCTGCACCGGGGGCGAGCCGCTGCTGCAACTCGACACAGCGTTGCTGGATGCGTTGCACGTGCGCAGCTTCGAGTGCGCAGTCGAGACCAACGGCACATTGGTGGCACCCGATGGCCTCGACTGGATCACGGTGAGCCCCAAGGGAACCCAGCCCGTGCGGCTGGAACGCGCCGACGAACTGAAGCTGGTATTCCCGCAAAGCAACGCCCCGCCGGACCGTTTCGGCGGTTTTGCCGCGACCCATTTCTTCCTCCAGCCAATGGACGGCCCGGATGTTGCGGCCAATACCCGGACAGCGGTTGATTACTGCAAGGCCCATCCGCATTGGCGCTTGAGCCTGCAAACCCACAAGTACCTGGGCATCCCATGAGCGACAAACTGTTCAACGTCTGGAAGGAATTCCGATTCGACGCCGCCCACCAGCTCGACGCCGGCCCCGATGGCGACCCACGCTACCGCCGCATTCACGGCCATTCCTACCAGGTCGAAGTGTGGCTGTGCGGTCCGCTGACCGAACGCGGCTGGGTCGTGGACATGGGTGACCTCGAACGTCGCATCCAGGTCGCGCACGACGCACTGGATCATCGTCTGCTCAACGACGTCGAAGGCCTCGGCATCCCCACCATGGAAAACATCGCCGCATTCGTGTGGGAGAAACTGGGCGACCTGCAGCAACTGCAGCGCGTGGTCGTCAAGCGTGCGCAGAACGGGGAAGGGTGCGAATATCTCGGACCTAAGGTTGGCGTCTGAAGGGTGCACATCGCCTGGCCATCAAAAACGAATCGGTCGAAAGCATCGGTCACCCTTGGATCGAGCCGCGAGCAGCGGTCATGATGGGTCACCACGACTCGGCGCGACCGTTCGACCCGGATCGACATGTCGAAAATTCGCCGGCAGCGCCTCGTTGGGTGTCGGCTCACCCGTTCTGATCGCATGCCGCGCCGAGCAATCGTTTCACGAAACGGGTGCCGCTTGATTACATCTTCAGGCACGCCCCGGCAAGTCGACGCGATCCCCCGCCGTGGTGGGGGACGAGATGACCAGGAACACGACATCTGCATCCGACTTGTTGACGAACCGATGCGGCGTGTTGGGCGGAACGTGAAGTCCTTGGTTGGGACAGAGTGCAACCGCCTTGTCCTCGAACTCCATCGTCGCATTGCCGGACAGCACGTAGAAGAACTGATGCGCTTTCGAATGAAGATGCGGCGCTTCACCGCCGGACGGTGGAACTCGCTCCTGTTTGACGCTCAGCGTGGCATCGTTCAGCAAATGCCAGCCGTCGCAGACGCCGCCCCACGTGTAGTGCTCCGCGGTGGAAATGTCCGAGATTTCTTCAGCCATGTTTCAGCTCGACGCTTGAGTTGAGCGGCACGCGGCGTTTCGCGCGTCCGCCTGCATGGAACGTTGGCAACACATGTCATGAGATGAGTTCAACTGCATCCAACCCATCGGCTGCCAGCGACTATAGCGGGCGATCGACCAGCACAAACACGCAACCCGTTTCGGAATGAACGTCGGTGTGTTCGGACCCCGGGCTGGCCACGCTCGCCCATCCAGGGCCAAGACGTCGGCCTGCCACCATGAGTTCACCTTCCAGCACGTATATGAACTCCGGGCATTCATGCTTGTGGAGCGGAAGTCGTGCGCCGGGGTCAAATCGGACAATTTGCATTTCCATGCCACTGGTAACGGCAATGTCCTTGACGAAGACTCCTTCGGCGAATGTCGATGGCTTCCACGGCAAATCGTCGCAGCGCGTGAAGAGGAGTTTGCCGTCGTCGAGTTCGTTCATTTCATTCACCGATGGGCATCGATGCTGGGATCAAGGGCCGCACAGCATTGCAGCATTGCAGGTTCGGCCAGAAC
>JBOHYR010000079.1:0-20466 GCA_050737995.1 Rhodanobacteraceae bacterium | reverse complement strand
GGGCAGAGGGATTCGAACCCACGACATCCAGCTCCCAAAGCTGGCGCTCTACCAGACTGAGCTATACCCCGATACGGTTCCGACTGCTACAGACTTGGCGACCGTCGGGCAATGGTACGGTCGTGTTGTCGCGCGGGTCAATGTACGGCGTCGTCCGCAACCACCAACCTGAAAACGACGAAGCCGGCAGGCACCGCCCGCCGGCTTCGTCGTGCAATGGCGCGCCCGGAGGGAGTCGAACCCCCGACCACCCAGTTCGTAGCCTGGTACTCTATCCAGCTGAGCTACGGGCGCATGGAACGGCTGCAAGGAACTGCAAATTATCAAGTGTTGCGACAAATGCGTCAACGGGACACATCACGCGAACCCGCCACCGCGAGCAAAACTTTGCGAATGACAAAGGGGCCTCTTCAGGCCCCTTTGTCGTTTCTGGCGGAGAGAGAGGGATTCGAACCCTCGATCAGGCTATAAACCCGATACTCCCTTAGCAGGGGAGCCCCTTCGGCCTCTCGGGCATCTCTCCGGATTGTGGATTCAAACAACACAGGACTCGCAGCCGGTTGCCGCAAACGGTCGGTCAGGATAAGTGCGAAAACCGTTTGGGTAAAGCCGGAGTGCGCCCCGGCATCAGCCGTTGGTCGCGTCGTGCTTGACGGATTCGTCGGGACTGGAAGCCGTTCCAGCCTGATGCTCCTGCTTGATGCGCTGGTAGATCTCCTCGCGGTGTACCGCGACATCCTTGGGCGCCGTGATGCCGATGCGCACCTGATTGCCCTTGACGCCCAACACCGTAACCGTCACCTGGTCGCCGATCATCAGGGTCTCCCCCACGCGGCGGGTCAAAATCAACATGACTGAACTCCATGTATCCGGGCACTATAGACCCGAAACCGACCTGCGCGTTCCCCTCCGGAGTGCACAGCAACGGTAAGACAGGGCGATCGCGAACATGAGCGGTTGAGCCGCCGACGTCCAGGTTCCTCCATCACCTGCACTGGACCGGTGCAGGGGCGATCGTTGCTATGCGAGCATATATGAACGGGCGTAACCTGCGCAATGAAACGGGCATGACTTCCGGCACGGTACGCCACTCAATTCAACGCGTTGCCCACCCACTCCGCCAGCCCATCCAGCGCATTGTCCAGCGCCGATGAATCGATACCTCCACCCTGCGCCATGTCGGCCCGACCACCTCCCTTGCCGCCGATCTGTTGCGCCACATGCGAAACCACGTCGCCGGCCTTGACCTTGGCGAGCGCCGCGCCATGCACACCGCCGACCAGCGACACCTTGCCATCCTGTCCGGCGGCCAGCAACACGACGCAATCTCCGAGTTTCTGTTTCAACCCGTCAACGGCTTCGCGCAATGCCTTCGCACCCATGCCGTCCACGCGCGCCGCAACCAACTTGATGCCGTCAATATCCTTTGCGTTCGCGGCGAGATCGCCTGTCGCAGCGCCCGCCGCTTTGGCCTTTATGGATTCGAGTTCGCGTTCCAGCTTTTTCTGCTTGTCGAGCAGATGCCTCAGCTTGTCGGCAACTTCATCGGCACCCGATGACAGCAGCCCCGCGACTTCGCCCAGACGCAGCTCTTCTTCTGCGACGTGCGCCATCGCACCTGCGCCGGTCACGGCCTCGATGCGGCGGATGCCGGCGGCGACGCCCGACTCGGACACGATCTTGAACAGGCCGATGTCACCTGTCCGCGCAACGTGGGTACCGCCGCACAACTCGGTGGAGAAATCGCCCATCTTCAGCACGCGCACTTCGTCGCCGTATTTTTCGCCAAACAGCGCCATCGCCCCGAACGCGATCGCATCGTCGTAAGCCATCTGGCGGATTTCGGCGGGATCGTTGCGGCGAATCTGCTCATTGACGCGATCCTCGACGCGGCGCAACTCATCCGGCTTGACCGGTTGGAAGTGCGAGAAGTCGAAGCGCAGGCGATCCGGCGCGACCAGCGACCCTTTCTGCGTCACGTGTTCGCCCAGGGTCTCGCGCAGCGCGGCATGCAAAAGATGCGTCGCAGAATGGTTCAGCACCGTGGCTTGACGGCGCGCGCCGTCGACACGCGCCAGCACCGTATCGCCGATACGCAGCGACGCGTTGCCTTTCCATTGCCCGACATGACCATGGAACTGGCCTGCGAATTTCTGCGTGTCCGTGACGATGAAGCGGCCTTCGGTGTGTTCCAGCGCACCGGTATCGCCAACCTGCCCGCCGGACTCCGCGTAGAACGGAGTCCGATCCAGGATGACCGCTGCGGATTCGCCCGTTTCCAGTGTGTCCGAGGGTTTGCGGTCGCGCAGGATCGCCAGCACCTTGCAATCCCTGGATTCCAGAGTTTCGTAACCCAAAAATCCTGTTGGAGCGAGCCTGCTCGCGACTTCGGCGGGTAACTGGCTTTTGCCCTCGAATTTGCTCGCCGAACGCGCTCGTTGGCGCTGCTCATTCATCCTTGAAACGAACCCGGGATAGTCGACCCGAAGACCACGTTCGCGAGCGAGGTCCACTGTCAGGTCGTAGGGAAAGCCATAGGTGTCGTAAAGCCTAAACACGACGTCGCCCAGGATAGTCGACGCCGGAGGCATTTCATCAGCCGCCCACCCATTCACAGGCATCAGTTTGTCGATAAATTCGACACGCGGCAACAAATCTTTGGTTGCTTCGTCGAACACTTTCATGCCGTGTTCCAGCGTCTCGCCGAAACGGTGTTCCTCCGCGCGCAGGGCTTCCTCGACGAATGCCTGCTTCGCCGCGAGCTCGGGATACGCCTCACCCATTTCGGCGACCAGCGGTGCGACCATCTTCCAGAAGAAATCCCCGCGCACGCTAAGCATCCAGCCGTGGCGCAGCGCGCGGCGGATGATCCGGCGTAGCACGTAGCCGCGGCCTTCATTCGATGGAAGCACACCATCGACAATCAGGAACGCGCAAGCACGGATGTGATCGGCGATCACCCGCAGCGATTTGTTCTCGCGATCCTTGCAGCCCGTCAATTGCTGGGCAGCCGCGATCAGGCGCTGGAACAGGTCGATCTCGTAATTGGAATGCACGCCCTGCAACACGGCGGCGAGACGTTCCAGACCCATGCCGGTATCCACGCACGGCGCGGGCAGCGGCGTCAGCGTGCCGTCATCGGCGCGATCGAACTGCATGAACACGAGGTTCCAGATCTCGATGTAGCGGTCGCCGTCCTCGTCCTCGGAGCCTGGCGGACCGCCAGCAATTTCCGCACCATGGTCGTAGAAGATTTCCGTGCACGGACCACACGGCCCGGTGTCGGCCATCTGCCAGAAGTTGTCGGAGGCGAAGGGCGCACCCTTGTTGTCACCGATCCGCACGATCCGCTCGGCCGGCACGCCGATCGTGTCCTTCCAGATCGCGTACGACTCGTCGTCGGTGTGATAGACCGTTACCCAGAGTTTTTCGGGCGGCAGCCCGAAAACATCGATCAGCAGTTCCCACGCCCAGGCAATTGCTTCCGTCTTGAAGTAATCACCGAACGACCAGTTGCCCAGCATCTCGAAGAAAGTGTGGTGACGCGCCGTGTAACCGACCGAATCGAGGTCGTTGTGCTTGCCGCCGGCGCGCAGGCAGCGTTGCACGTCGGCCGCGCGAACGTAGGGGAGCTTCTCGCTACCGAGGAATACATTCTTGAACTGCACCATTCCCGAGTTCGTGAACAACAAGGTCGGATCGTTGCCCGGTACCAATGGCGCCGACGGCACGATGGTGTGGCCGTGATCGCGGAAGAATTCAAGAAAGCGTGAGCGAATCTCTGCTGTTTTCATGCAGTTATGGCAACAAATTTAAGTAGTTTACACGTCGGATAGCGCGCCCCGCCGGCTGCCGCGACGCGGCATTTCCTCAATCGCAGGGATCGTCTACCTCGGAGTAGGTGACGCCTCCAACTGTGGCGGCGGCAAAGCCTCTGCGCAAGAGGAAAGCCGCGCGTTTGCCGCGCTCGGCATGATCGGCCACCGGCTTGCGCCCATACTTCTTGCGTAGTAGCGAAAGTGCCAGCGCATCCCAATCGACGTCTGCAGCCTCGAGCAAGCCGTCGATGGCTGCGTCCGCCAGCCCGTTCGAGCGCAATTCGGCGCGAATCCGCGCCGGCCCGTAGCCCTGCCCCACCCGCGCCCGCAGGATCATCTCGCCAAAACGATCGTCGTCCTGATAATGCTGGTCACGCAACCGGCTCAGCGCGGCCTCCGACTCGGCCTCGTCACAGCCGGCGCGCTGCAAACGCGTGCGTAACTCACGCCGCGAATATTCGCGGCGGGCGAGCATGCCGAGCGCCCGGTCGTAGGCACTGCGTGCCTCCTTGGGAACGTTGTCGCGTGATGTTTTCATCAACCGGGCGGATCAGGCACGGTCGGCTTCGCGCGGTAACGTACCCTCACCCCAGCCCTGCTCCCGACGAGAGAGAGGTCATGTTGTCAGGCTTCGACTTCCTCGGCATCCTCCGTCGCAGTGGCATCATGCTTGCCGCCGCCAGCCAACAGCTTGGCGCGCAATGCCTTGTCCAACTCGTCGGCCGCCTTCGGGTTGTCCTTGAAGTACTGGCGGGCGTTCTCTTTGCCCTGTCCGATGCGCTCGCCGCCGTAGCTGTACCATGCGCCGGACTTCTCGACCAGATCGTTGAGGACACCCATCTCGATCAACTCGCCTTCGCGGGAGGTGCCCTCGCCGTACAGGATCTCGAACTCGGCCTTCCGGAACGGCGGCGCGACCTTGTTCTTGACCACTTTCACGCGGGTCTGCGAACCGATCACCTCCTCGCCTTTCTTGACCGCACCGATGCGGCGGATGTCGAGGCGCACCGAAGCGTAGAACTTCAACGCGTTCCCGCCAGTGGTGGTTTCGGGATTGCCGAACATCACGCCGATCTTCATGCGAATCTGGTTGATGAAGATGACCAGCGTGTTGGAACGCTTGATGTTGCCTGTCAGCTTGCGCAGTGCCTGGCTCATCAGCCGCGCGTGCAGGCCGACGTGCGTATCGCCCATCTCGCCTTCGATTTCGGCCTTTGGCGTCAATGCGGCCACCGAGTCGACCACCACCATGTCGACGGCATTGGAGCGCACCAGCATGTCGGCGATCTCCAGCGCCTGTTCGCCGGTGTCGGGCTGCGAGACCAGCAGGTCGTCGACATTGACTCCCAACTTTTCGGCATAGCTCGGATCAAGCGCGTGCTCTGCATCGATGAACGCCGCGGTACCGCCCAGCTTCTGACAGTTCGCGATCACCTGCAAAGTCAGCGTGGTCTTGCCCGACGATTCCGGGCCGTAGACCTCGACCACCCGCCCACGCGGCAGGCCGCCGACACCCAGGGCGATATCCAGGCCCAGCGATCCGGTCGAAACAACGTCGACCGCCTCGGCGGTGCGATCGCCCATGCGCATCACCGCGCCCTTGCCGAACTGCTTCTCGATCTGGCCCAGTGCGGAAGCCAGTGCGCGGCGCTTGTTGTCGTCCATTGCGTAATCCTCGACGGGTTGTGCTGACTGAAAGTATGCCCGGTCGGCATCTCACCGTTTGAGATCGCGCCGATCCTATGCTGCTGCCATTATTTCACACCACCCCGGCATGGAAAGCGGCATGGGCCGCGCCATGTCGTAAGGCATTTCCTATGCCAGAGAGACACCGTCCTGTTGTTTCTCCGGCACGCCGGACTGGGGGCACATGTCCGAGACCGGCTTCGTGGGGCGTATGGCCGCTCCACGGCGATGCATCCCGCATTGCAGATTCTGCGGTCATGACTGCAGAATGTTCCTCACGCCTTCCAGCGCGGTGGCGACGGCCTTGCGGCGCACCACGTCGCGATCACCGTCAAAGTGAAATACCTCGGCCTGCGCATAGCCACCGCGCCGCTTCCACGCGATCCACACTGTCCCGACCGGCTTCTCCGGCGTCCCGCCGGTGGGCCCGGCAATGCCCGTTGCAGCAACCGCGATCGAAGCCCCGAAACGAGCCAGCGCCCCTGAAACCATCTCGACCGCGCATTCCTGGCTTACCGCACCGTGCCGTTCCAGCGTGGACGGCGTGACGCCGAGCAGCCCCTCCTTGGCCTCGTAGCTATACGCGATGACCGCGCAATCGAACCACACCGAACTGCCTGGAATGTCGGTGAGCGCCTTAGCGATCCAGCCGCCGGTACACGATTCGGCCGTCACCAGTGTCTGGCCGCGCTCGCGGAGCACTTCGGCAACCATCTCAGCCGACGCGCGCAGGGACTCGTCGGATGGAGTCACGGAAACATTCATGCGTCGGCCGCGGTTGTGAAAACAAGACTTCTACTCCGACATCACGCTTCCGCCAAGCGCAACATCCGTCAATGGCCGGTGCAGGTGCCGCAGTCCGCACCGCTTGCTTCTCGCCATCCCGGCGCCGCGAGGATGGTGGACCCCGCCGATGTCTTCGAAGTCAATGTGGCTATCAACCGATGTCGGAACAGACTGCTCCAGCCGTCGCCCGGCACGGCCGGAGGTACCACGACCGTGGCCGCACGACCACTCCAGCGGCCGTTCCGCCGCCACCGTCACCCTGCCGAGGGACCGACGCTGGATCAGAATTTGACTTGGGCCCAGGCGCCGACCTCGTTCGTTTTCAAGTTGACCGAACGGTCGTCACGCAGACTCTCGTGCTTGTAGGCCAGTGCCAAATCCACGCCCTTGGTGAGCGGGAACGAGACACCCGCGTTGTAATACGTATCCTTGAGGCTGGGATCGAGTTGCTTGCTGCTGTTGGCGTTGTCATAACGGGCAAATATCGACGCGGGCCCGAAATCGTAGCTACCCCACAGCGAATAGCCGTTCGCCGAATCGGTGAGCGGCGTGGCGACGTTGTTCCAGTTGTCGGCCTTGAAGTATTCCGCGCCCAGACGCAGACCATTGGCGTTGTAAGCGACCAATGCGTCAAAACGATTCGCGGTGTGCAGAGCGGGCGATGTCGCGGTGTCCTTGCCGAGATCGCCGGAGTAGCCGCCGACCGCGACCACCAAACCCTTGATCGGTGTGAAGCCGAAGCGACCCTCGACATCGACGCTGTTGGAACGGGTCGGATGTTTGTAACCGCCGCCGTTGACGACCGATACCTGGTAATCGAACGTGCCGTTGTCGCCCAGCATGTGCAGGCCCCAGTCCGCGGAGTTGGCGAAGTGGAGGCGATCGGTCAAGGTGTTCTCGACGTAACGGTAGCCGTACCAGTCCTCGACGAACGGAATCCATGGCATGTTGGCCGAACCCACCCGCAGGGTTGCCAGCTTGCTGAAGGCACCTTGCAGGTAGGCCTTCTTCACGAACAACTGGGTTTCACCCGTGACGCTGGTGTAGTTGAAGTCGGTGGTCAGGTTGGCCGACCAGATGTCGTTGAACTTGTGGTCGATGGACAGATAAAAACGTTTGACGTCCAACCCGGTTCCCGAAGAATTCGTTTTCACGCCGTTGCTGGTCTGGTCGATGTTGGTGAAATCGGTATACATGGTGCCGCTGATCCTGGTGTTGTCGGCCCAGGCGCTGGCTGGGTTGCCAGCCACGACTGTCTGGGCCGGGGCAGCCTGTTGCGCCTGCTCCTGCTGCTCGAGCTGGTCGACCTTGGCCTGCAAAGCGCTGATCTGCTGCTGCAGTTGCTGCAGATCCGTGGCATCGGTTGACGACGAGGTGCTCGTGGTCTGCGCAACGGCCGGCATGGCCGCCACGATGCCACTTGCGCCGAACACGGCGGCAATTGCCGCCACAAGCATCTTGGAACGCATGAATACTCTCCGTGGTCTGTATGGATGGCGTTCCACATCCGCGATCAGGTCCGTTCGCGCCGGGAACGGTGGCAAGGGTGCTGCGCATCGATTACAGATACGTTGTGACCCGGTGACAGAATCAAGACAGCGTCCTGGGCCGCCTTTCCCTGGCGGCGATCCACTGTCATGTGTCTGCAACAAAAGTCTCATGCGGATGCAACATGCGGGCTCTTGAATACGCGGAAGCGGGCGACCCGCCCGTGCAGACCAAGGAGCCAACCGTGTTCAAGTACACCTCGATCAAGTCCCGTCTCGCTTTGTTCGCGGCGATCGCCACATTCGGTGTCGCAGCACAAGCGGCCAATATCACCGGCGCAGGCAGTACCTGGGTTTATCCGCTGGTCGCCAAGTGGTCGGCCACCTATGCCAGGCAAACCGGCAACCAGGTCAACTACCAGTCGATCGGATCCGGCGGCGGCATCGCGCAGATCAAGGCCGGAACCGTGGCCTTCGGCGCCAGCGACAAGCCGCTGAAACCGGCAGAACTGGCCCAGGCAGGATTGATCCAGTTCCCGACCGCCATCGCGGGCGAGGATATGGTCTACAACCTCGCTGGCATCAAACCGGGCGAACTGATCCTGAGCGGCCCGCTGGTGGCGGACATCTACCTGGGCAAGGTCATCAAATGGAACGATCCCGCCATCGCCAAGCTCAACCCCGGCGTGAAATTGCCGGACATGAACATCACCGTGGTGCATCGTTCCGACGGTTCCGGCACCACCTTCACCTTTGCCAACTATCTGTCCAAGGTCTGCCCCGAATGGAAAAGCAAGGTGGGTGCGGACACTTCCCTGGCGTGGCCAACCGGCGTGGGCGGCAAGGGCAACGAAGGCGTGTCCTCGTACGTCCAGCGCATTCCGGGCTCGATCGGATACGTGGAGTACGCGTACATCATCGAAAACCACATGTCCTATGCACGCATGATCAACCGCGCCGGCAAGGTGGTCAGCCCGAGCCTCAAGGGATTCCAGGCCGCCGCGGCCAATGTCGATTTCACCAAGGCAAGCGATTTCTACGTGATCTTGACGGATCAGCCTGGCGCGGATAGCTGGCCGATTTCCGGCTGCACCTGGCAGATCCTCCGCAAGGACGCCCCCAAGGCAACCAACGAAGAGGTCATCAAGTTCTTCACCTGGGGCTTCGAGCACGGTCAGGACATGGCGCGCGCCATCGCTTTCGGTCCGCTGCCGACCAGCACGATCGACGCGATCAAGGCGTACTGGAAGAAGAACCTCGGCATCTGATCCAGCGCAAGCCGGAATCACAGCCATGAAGGCAATCAACGCCGCAATCGCCGTGCTGAATGGAAACGCTCCCGCCGGGAAGTCCTGGCACTTCCCGGCGGATTTTCTGTTCCGCAAGTTGACCGGCTGCGTGGCGCTGTTGGTGGCTGCAACCTTGCTGGCGATCCTGATCGCCTTGGTCGACGAGGGTTCGCAAGCCCTGCACACCTTCGGCTGGCGCTTTCTTGTCACCACCACGTGGAACCCCGTGACCGGTCATTTCGGGGCGCTGGTTTTCATCGTCGGCACCGTGGTCAGTTCGATCATCGCGATGCTGATCGCGATCCCGACCAGCTTCGGTATAGCCTTGTTCATCTCGGAACTGGCGCCGCGCTGGTTGCGCGGACCGGTTTCGACCGCCATCGAACTGCTGGCGGCGATTCCCAGCATCATCTATGGCATGTGGGGGCTGTTGGTGTTCGCCCCGTGGTTCGGACGGCTCGAGCCGTGGATCAACGATCACTTGGGCGCGATCCCGGGCCTGGGTGTGCTGTTCCGCGGACCGCCGCTGGGCATCGGTATGCTGACTGCCGGCATCGTGCTCGGCATCATGGTGATTCCCTTCATCGCCGCCATCATGCGCGACGTGTTCCTGGTCACGCCGTCGGCGTTGAAGGAATCGGCCTACGCGCTGGGTGCGACGACATGGGAAGTCGCGCGCCACGTGATCCTGCCGTATACGCGTACTGCGGTGACCGGCGGCATTTTCCTCGGACTAGGACGCGCCCTCGGCGAGACGATGGCGGTCACCTTCATCATCGGCAATTCCAACAACCTCAGCGCCAGCCTGCTGATGCCGGGCAGTTCGATCGCATCGGTGATCGCCAACGAATTCACCGAGGCGACCACGAACCTCTACAAATCCTCGCTGCTGGCGCTCGGCCTGATCCTGTTCCTGATCACATTCATCGTGCTGGTACTGGCCAAATTGCTGCTGCTGCGTCTGGAACGCGGCGCGGGCGGGGGCAAGGCATGATCCAGTTGCGTGCCAGACGACGCATCGTCAACGCGTTCAATCTGACGATGGCCGTGCTCATGACCGCGTTCGGCGTGTTCTGGCTGGTCTGGATCCTGTGGACGACGCTGCATTACGGCATCGGCGCGATCCACCTTTCCCTGTTCACCCAGGACACACCGCCGCCGGGCAGTGCGGGCGGCGGCCTGCGCAACGCCTTCGTCGGCAGTTTGATGCTGCTCGGGCTGGCGCTGCTGATTGGCGCACCGGTCGGCGTGCTGGCGGGAACCTGGCTGGCGGAATTCGCGGCGCGACGCAGGCTTGGTTCGGTCGTGCGTTTCCTCAACGACATCCTGCTCAGCGCGCCGTCGATCGTGATCGGCCTGTTCACCTACGCGATCGTGGTCGATCCGAGCGGCCACTTCTCGGCGTTTGCCGGTGGCGTGGCGCTGGCGCTGATCCTGATTCCGGTGGTGGTGCGCACTACCGACGAAATGCTGCGGCTGGTGCCTGGCGCGCTGCGCGAAGCCGCCATCGCGCTAGGCACTCCCTACTGGAAGCTGGTGATGCGCATTACCTGGAAAGCCGCCGCATCCGGCATCCTCACCGGTGTGCTGCTCGGCGTCGCGCGCATCAGCGGCGAGACCGCGCCGTTGCTTTTCACCGCGCTGAACAATCAGTTCTGGAGCACCGATCTTGCGCATCCCATGGCCAACCTGCCGGTAGTCATCTTCCAGTTCGCGATGAGCCCCTACGCGAACTGGCAAAAGATGGCCTGGGCCGGCGCGTTCGTGGCGGTGGCGTTCATCCTGCTGCTCAGCGTGTTTTCCCGGTTACTCATCAGGCGCAGCATCCACCAATCATGATGCAAATCGACATGCAAGAACCTGCACAAAATCCGGTCATGCGCCCTTCTCCATCAGGCGCCTCGCCATTCGTCACACGAAGTGGTGGGGTTCGGTCGGCGCCCCTGCAAACGAAGATCAGCGTACGCAACCTGAATTTCCATTACGGCAAGTTCCAGGCGCTCAAGGATATCTCGGTCGACATTCCCGAGAAACGCGTCACCGCGTTCATCGGTCCCTCCGGCTGCGGCAAATCGACGCTGCTGCGCACCTTCAACCGCATGTTCGAGATCTATCCGGAGCAACGCGCGCAAGGTGAAATCCTCGTCGATGACGACAATATCCTGGATTCGCGGCAGGACATCGCCCTGATCCGCGCGCGCATAGGTATGGTGTTCCAGAAGCCGACACCATTCCCGATGTCGATCTACGAAAACATCGCATTCGGGATACGTCTCTACGAACGGCTGCCGAAATCGGAAATGGAAGCGCGCGTCCAACAGTGCCTGATGCAGGCGGCCCTGTGGGACGAAGTCAAGGACAAGCTGCACCAGAGCGGCACCAGTTTGTCCGGCGGCCAGCAACAACGTCTGTGCATCGCGCGCGCGGTGGCGATCAAGCCTGAGATTATCCTGCTCGACGAGCCATGTTCGGCGCTGGACCCGATCTCGACGGCGCGGGTCGAGGAATTGCTGAAGGAACTGGTGCGCGACTACACCGTGGTGATCGTTACGCACAACATGCAGCAGGCCGCGCGCGCATCCGACTTCACCACGTTCATGTACATGGGTGAACTGGTCGAATTCGGCGATACCGCAACCATTTTCACCCGCCCGGGCAAGCAGCAGACGGAAGACTACATCACGGGTCGTTTCGGCTGACCAGCCGTGACGCCGGCGTTGACCACACCGCAGCAGGCGAAAAAATGAACACTCCATCCACGCATGACCACATCGTCAAAAGCTTCGACGAGGAAATGTCGCGTCTGACCGGCGAAATTGCCGCAATGGGCGAATTGGCCGTCCGGCAACTCGAGGCGTCGATGGACGCACTGGGCAAGCGCGACAGCCGCGCAGCGCAGCGGGTTGTCGACAACGACGACGCACTGGACGCGCAAGAACACCAAATCAGCGACGATGTTCTGCACCTGCTGGCACTACGCCAACCCATGGCGCGCGATCTGCGCGAAACCCTGGCCGCCCTGCGCATCGCGTCAGACATCGAGCGAATCGGCGACTACGCCGCCAACGTTTCCAAACGCTCGATGACCCTGAACCTGTCTGCCCCCGTACCGCTGGTGGGCAGCCTGGCGCCGATGGCCCGCATGGCCAGCCGGCTGGTGCGCGAGGCAATTCGCGCATACGCCGCGCACGACGCCGACATGGCCCACGCTGTGTGGGAGCGCGACGCGGACCTCGACGCGCTTTACACCACCCTGTTCCGCGAACTGTTGACCTACATGATGGAAGACCAGCGCAGCATCACCGCGTGCACGCACCTGTTGTTCATCGCCAAGAACATCGAGCGCATCGGCGACCACGCCACCAACATCGCCGAGAACATCTGGTTCGTGGTGCACGGGGAGCCGCTGGCCGAACCTCGCGCTAAACGCGATCTCACCACCGAGTCGTGAAAGATACGGATAAAAGCTTCGGGAGCAAGTGGCCTTCCCCAACATGGATACTCATCGAAACCGCTGGGACTGCCGCTTGCGGCCAGGAGGAGTCGGTCGCGGCCTTTTCCACTTCACCACATAGCGATTATTGGTGTTATTTGTTGGAAGCCGTTTGCTCCACGAAGCGGTATCCCACGCCTGGTTCGGTTTTGATCCAACGTGGCACGGCCGGGTCGTCGTCAAGTTTCTGGCGCAGACGTCCGACCACGATCCGCAAATAATGCGAGTCCTGTACGTGCGAGGCGCCCCATATTTCGCGCAGTAGCAATTGCTGGCTGACGACGCGCCCAGCATGGCGCAGCAGGAAGACGATTACGGCGTATTCCTTGCGTGTGAGCGATATCGGTTCGCCGTCAAGTGTCACTTCGCGCCGCACCTGATCAATCACCAAGTGGCCGTCGTCGTACCGCGCCTGCGTATCCGTGGCATCTGCGGTGGCGCTGGCACGCAGCAGGGCGCGCAGGCGGGCCATCAGCTCCTGAATACCAAACGGCTTGGTCACATAGTCGTTGGCGCCGCTATCAAGCGCAGTTACTTTCTCTGTCTCAGTTGCGCGCACAGACAACATTAGCACTGGAACCGAACTCCATTGACGCAACTCGGTCAACACCTCATGGCCCTCGCGATCAGGCAAACCCAGGTCTAGGATCACCAAGTCGGGCGACTGTGTGGCGATGGCAGCGAGGCCCTCTGAGGCCGTGGCCGCCAGTAATACTTGGTATCCCTCGGCGCGCAGACCAATATCGAGGAACCGGCGAATCTGGGTCTCATCGTCGATCACCAGGATGCGCGGAGCGGTCGTCGTCATGAGCCTGACCCCGGGACGGGTAGCAGTGGTAGCGTGACCCGCATCGTGGTGCCGCCACCGTCAGTCGGCAAAACTTCCAATTGCCCGCTGTGGGCACCAATCATCCCACGGCAGATGCTCAGGCCAAGACCGGTGCCGTGCTTGCCCCGGTCCCCGCGCGCCACGGAGTAAAACGTATCGAATATATTCGCGCGCTCGGCTTCCGGAACGCCGGGTCCATGGTCGATCACGTCGACCAGCAGTTGGGAACCGGCCACCCGCATACGTAAATGCACGGGTCGGTCGAGAGGAGAGAAGTGCGCGGCGTTCTCCATGATGTTGAATAAAGCCTGCTCGATCAGCGCAGGATGCACGTAGAGCAACACCGTGTCCTTCGGCAGTTGCGTTTCCATCTGCAGCTTCGGAAATGCCCGCTGCACGCGCCCGATCGCAGCCAGCGCGATGTCGCTGGCATCGACCCAATCGCGGTGCAGATGAAGGGTGCCGTGTCCCAGCCGGGTCATGTCCAGAAGGTTCTGGATGTAGCGATCCAGGCGCTGGCCCTCCCCGGTAATGGTGTCGAGCAACTCGTGGCGCTCGCTGGCCGGCAGCTGCTGTTCGTAAGCGGCCAACGTACCGGCCGCGCCGATCATCGATACCAGTGGCGAGCGCAGGTCGTGGGAAACCGATGACAACAACGCATTGCGCAAACGCTCGGTCTCGCCCTCGACACGCGCCTGCCCCAGTTCGTCTGCCAGGCGTGCACGCTCCAGCGCCAATCCGATGTCCTGTGCCATCGCCAATGCCAAGTGGCCGCGGTCGGCGTCGAGGGCATCATCTTGAGCATCGAAGCGCAGCGCGATCACGCCCAGACAACGGTCCTCCACGCAGAGAGGCAGCAGCCAACAGGACGCATCCGGCATCAACTTTGTGAAGCGCCCGATGGGTATTTTGTCTGATTCACTACTCTCGGCGGCGGCATAATCCACGATGTTCAAAGTCATCCCCGGGGGTACCGAGGTCGCCACCGTCAAGCGCTCGGTTGCCCCGTGAGCCAGCATGGCGACTTGTGCCTGCAAAGCGTGCGCCATGGCGTCTGCGCCAGCCTCGCGGATGGAACGTGCATCGGTGCTTGCAGATAATCGCTGACCCAGATACACGACGGCGCGTGCCCGAACCTGTGCGGCTCGCAGCGATTCCACTTGTTGTGCCAGCTTTGTAGCCAGATGGCTGCAAACCAGCGCCACGATCAAAAACAGGCTGACCGCAAGCAGGTCATCGGCGTTGGCGATAGCCAAGGTATAGCGCGGCGGGGTGAAGAAGAAGTTGTAGCCAAGAAAGCAAAGTACTGCCGTGTATACCGCCACGCTCATGCGCGTGCGCACCGCGACGGCCAGCACCGCGGTGAGGAATATCAGGGCGAGGTTGGCCACGGAGAGATAGCGCTCGGCCAAGAACGCCAGCGCGAATGCTGCGAGCGCAGCAAGTGTGGCGTAGGCGTAATCACGCGGTCTACCGAGCCGTCGCATCATGTGTACTGGATGCCGCCGCTGGTTCATGGACGGGCTCCCGCGAGTCCTGCATAAGTTAGCGCATGCGAGTCCGTCGATGCGCAATTGGCGTGAAGTTTCGAGGGCGGGCGCCCACCGTGTCATCCGGGCCACCGTGTCAAATCTCCACGTGCGCACCCAGCTCGATCAGCCGGTTATAGGGAATGCCGAAGAACGCCGTGGCAGGCAATGCATTGCGGGTCATGAAGGCGAACAACTTGTCGCGCCAGTACGCCATGCCGGTTCCATGGCCGCCAGATACCACGGTCTCACGCGAAAGGAAAAACGTGGTGTCCATCAGGTCGAGACCGCCACCGATCCCGGGGGCTTGGGCCAACAGCTCGGGTAGATTCGCATCCTCGGCGAAGCCGTGGCGAATCAACAGCCGACCGAAACCGCAATCCAGGGGTGTCCATGCGTAGCGTTCATCGGTGTTCGCCAAGGGCGCCTCCTGTGTCTCTACCGTCAGCAAGATGTTTCTGTCATGCAGCACTTTGTTGTGTTTGAGATTGTGCAACAGCGAGTTGGGTACGGCGAACGGGTCGGCGGTCAGGAATACGGCGGTGCCTGGCACGCGCTTTGGCGGGTGTTCGGTCAAACTCAACAGGAAGGGCGCCAGCGCCACGCCACCCTGGCGCACCTGGCGCATAAGCAGTTCGCGGCCACGACGCCAAGTGGTCATCAGCGTAAACACGCCAAGCCCCAGCACCAGGGGGAACCAGCCACCACTGACGATCTTGACGAGGTTGGCGCTGAAGAAGCTTAGATCCACCGCTCCCAACCCCATGCCGATCGCGATGATCGCCGGCAAGCCCCAATGCCAGCGGTAGCGGGCCACGATCAGCGCAAGCAGGGTTGTCACGACCATGGTGCCGGTGACCGCGATGCCGTAGGCCGCACCCAAGTTGTCAGACGAACGAAAACCAATGACCGTTCCTGCGACCAAAACCAGAAGGATCCGGTTGATCCACGGCAGGAACACCTGGCCGGGCATGTGGGTGGATGTGTGCAGCACGCGCATGCGAGGCAAATAGCCCAACTGCATTGCTTGGCGCGTCATGGAAAATGCGCCCGAGATCACAGCCTGGGAGGCGATCACGGTGGCGGCGGTGGCCAATGCGATCATCGGGTACAACAGCGCTCGCGGTACCAGATGGTAGAACGGATTGACCGCGGCACCCGGATGCGCGAGCACCAGTGCGCCCTGGCCGAAGTAGTTGAGCACCAGTGCGGGCAGCACGAAGTTGAGCCACGCCAACCGGATCGGGGCCTTCCCGAAATGGCCCATGTCGGCATACAGCGCCTCGGTGCCGGTTACTGCCAGCACTACGGCGCCCAGCGCCAGGAACGCATCGGCGCCGTTGTGCAGGAAGAAGATCAGGCCATATGCCGGGCTTAGCGCGCGCAGCACGGAGGGATGATGCGCTACGCCGTAAACGCCCAACGAGGCCAGGCTCAGAAACCACAGTACGCAAATCGGGCCGAAAACCTTTCCGATGCGATCAGTACCGTGGCGCTGAAACCAGAACAGCGACACGATTACCCCAAGTGTGATCGGCACCACCCAGCGCTGCAGGTGGGGCGCCGCAACTTCTAGACCCTCCACCGCGGACAGCACCGAAATCGCTGGCGTGATCACACCATCGCCGTAGAACAGCGCCGCGCCCAACAGGCCCAGCATCACGATGACTTTGGCCAATCGCGGCACACCGCGCGCGCAGTTCTGCGCCAGCGCCATCAGCGCCACGATGCCTCCCTCGCCTTTGTTGTCGGCGCGCATGATGAACAGTACATATTTCACTGTCACCACGATGATCAACGACCAGAAAATCAGGCTCAGTGCGCCCAGCACGTTCTGCGGCGAGGCTGCGATGCCATGGCTGCCGAAGACTTGCTGGACGGTGTAGAGAGGACTGGTACCGATATCGCCGTAAACCACTCCGACAGCACCCAGTGCCAGCCCAGCCAATCGCTTGCGATCGTTGGAATGCGTAGTTCGACGAGCTGCCTGGCGAGTGCGTCCAGACCCGCCACTTCGTTGGCGGGTCGACAGCAAATGGCGATAGGCATCGTGCAGCGCAAGCCGGAAGGCCCACATCTCGGACGTACCTCGATGAAAGCAGGTGCGTACTCTAGGAACAGCGTCGTAACATTGGGGTAGCGCCCGCCGGAGTGTGCGTAAATTCTGCGTAAAGTTTCGGCTTGCGCAATTGTCCGCAACCGGTCGAACGCTTGCTGGTGAACAGCCTTCCCGACAGCGGATCGTCATGAATGACCGAAACGGGTCGCACAGCGCCCCTTGACGAAATTCGCCCGACCGATCAAACAGTGATCCGCAACCAAAGGACGCTGACCGGCCAACGCCGGACGCTCGTCCATCCAAGTGAGCCGCCGGAAAGCGGTCTGTGAGGGGCCCACGGTTTGCCTGATCGATATTAGGTCGCGCCGCGTTGCTCGGGCGGAGCGGTACGTCCCGCTTGCGCCGGGCCCCGCAAACGCCGAGACTTGCGCCAGACCGGCCTGTCGCCGGCGGGGACGCCGCCAACGTGGCGAAACGGGAAAGCTTCCTTTCCGAGTTGAAGCGCCGCAACGTGCTGCGCGCGGCGGTGTTGTACGCCGGCGCAATCTGGGCGCTGGCGCAAGGTATCTCACAACTGGGGCCGGCGTTCGGTGCGCCTGATTGGGTGACACGTTGGTTTGTGATCGCCGGTGTCATTGGCTTCCCCTTCTGGCTCGCGTTCGCCTGGTTCTACGAGTTCACCCCGCAGGGGATCAAGCGCGAGAGCGAGGTCGCGCCCAACGCATCGATCACGCATTCGACCGCGCGCAAGCTGGATTTCGCGATCATCGGCGTAATGGCGGTGGCGATTGTGCTACTCGGTTCGGGCTATTTCATCCGCCGCCATGCACCGGCCACCTTCAACCCGTCCACCGACACGCTGGTGGTGCTGCCATTCCGGAACCTGAGCGGCGATTCGAAACAGCAATACTTCAGCGACGGCATCACCGAGGAGCTGACCGACGCGCTCGGCCAGAATCCCGCGCTGCGGGTGATCGCGTGGGACACCGCCTCCAAATACCGCAACACTAGCGAATCGGCCCGCGATATCGGCAAGGCGCTGAACGTCGCGCATATCCTGCACGGCAGCATCGCGCGCGACGGCGATCAAGTGCGGATCACTACCGAACTGGTGGATACCCGCACCGGCTATCAGCTGTGGTCGCAGCACTACGACGATTCATTCGCCAACATCTTCAAGGTGCAGGACCAGGTCTCGCAAGCCATCGCCTCGGCGTTGCAGGTGAAGTTGGCGCAAGCCGACCTGCCCGCGGGCGGCACCCGCAATCCCCAGGCCCACGAGCTGGTGCTGAAAGGCCGCGCGCTCATGGAGAAGTATGACGCCGCGAGCCTAGACGCCGCGCGCCAGGATTTCGAGCAGGCGCTGGTACTCGATCCCGACTACGCCGACGCGCACGCGTGGCTGTCGTCCGTATTGCTCGCCCTGACCGCACAATCCAATCTGCCGCTCAAGACCACACTGCCGACCGCACGCGCGCACGCGCAAAAAGCCTTGGCACTCGATCCGCGCAATGCCGACGCGTGGGCGGCCCTGGGCAGCGCGGATGCCAGCACCGATCCGCCCGACATCGCCAAGGCAAAGGCGGAATTCCAGAAGGCACTGGCTCTCGACCCCAGCAACGCGGGCGCGCATCTCGCTTACGGCAACGTGCTGCCGCTCAAGCTAGGGCTGGCGCAAGCACAGGAAGCCACAATGCTCGATCCCGCCGACGCCGTCGCCTGGAACAATCTGGCGGTCGACGCTCAGGATCTCGGCGACTGGGTGCAGATGATCACGGCGGCCGAGGCCCTGCTGCGGCTCAATCCCACTGACGTGGACAGTGCATTTCAACTCGCCTACGCCTACCAGCAGTTGCACCAGTCCGACAAGATGCTGGCGGCTTTCGATCTCGTCAAACCAGCCACGGCGGTGGACAAGCAGCAGGTCGCAGCCGGAAAGCTGGTGTATCGGGCGGTGCAGGATCCCGCGCTGCGCCCGCAGGGGCTCGCCGCGCTCGAGGACTTGAGCCGCCATCAATCCAGTCCGGATGTCGCGAGCAACCTGCTGCAACTGTATCTCGCGCTCGGTCAGAGCGCGCCCGCGCTGCAACTGCTGGAAAGCCTCTGTCCGGCCGCTCCCATCGGCTGCAGCGACCTCGCCATCAATCCGATCTACCGGGCGCTGCGCACCGATCCACGCTTCCAGCGACTCGCGAAGAAATACACCACCGCGACGCTCGGCGCGACTTCCTCCGCTGCTTCCGCCGCCACCGCCCCGTAGGAGCGAGCGTCAGCTCACGATTCCGTCGCCGATAAAATTACCCGCAAACAAACCCGATACCACCGCCATGCCGCGTTGGACTCCCCCCGTTCAGCCCAACCTTCGCACTCAAGCGATATAGTCCGCCATGCGTTTGTAAAAACCGTCCGCGGCGAGCAAATGCAGGTGTGTTCCGCGTTCGATCACGCGGCCGCGATCCATCACGACGATTTCGTCCATGCGTTCGAGTCCGGCGAGACGGTGCGTGATGAGGAGCAGGCTGCGGTCGCCGCGATCCTGTGCGAGTCGCTCAACGATGGTGCGTTCGTTCGCTGTGTCTAATCCTTCGGTGGGCTCGTCGAGCAGGAGGATTGGTGCGTTGCTGAGCCACGCGCGCGCAAGCATCAGCCGCCGCGCCTGGCCGGCCGAAAGCATCATGCCGCCGGCGCCGACGAAGTTCGCGAGACCGCGCTCGAACCCGCGCACTTCCGCCGCGAGTCCGACGGTTTCGAGCGCCGCCCACAAGGTTTCGTCATCCGCATCCGGACTGGCAAGGCGCAGGTTCTCGCGGATCGTGGTGCTGAACAGACGCGTGGATTGCGCGGAATACGCAAACTGCGAACGTAGCGTTTCCAATCCGTAATCGGCGATTGCATGTTCGCCGAGACGGATCGAGCCCTCGGACGGATCCCAAAATCGGAGCAGCAGTTGCGCGAGCGAACTCTTGCCCGCGCCCGAAGGTCCGACGACGGCGACGGCGGCGCCCGCGGGCAGCTCGAAGCTCACGCGGTCGAGCGCCCAGCCGAGTTCCGGGCCGTAGCGGAAGCGCACGGAATCGAAGACGAGATCGCGGTTTCGCACCGTAGTCAAAGGATGAGCGGATTCGATGACAGTCGGAGTTTCGTCGCTGATTTCGAACACGCGTCGCGCGGCGGCGAGCGTGTCGCCGAGCGCGCGAAAGGCGCCGGGCAGGCCTTGCACCGCTTCGAGACTCGCAAGCATGAAGAACACCAGCAAGGGCAAATAGAGCGGATTGGTGTGTCCACTTGCGGCGGCGGGCGCGAGCAGGATCCATGTCAAGCTGAGTGCGGCGCCGATTGCAAGCACGGTGAGGCCGAGCGCGCCCGCCTCGACCGCCAGTCCGCGATCCTGTTCGTGCGCAAGCCTGCGGTTCGCAAGCGAACCGAGTTCGCGGTGCCGCACATCGGCGCCAAGTGTTTCGAGTTCGGCGAGTCCGGCAAAGCCGTCCAC
>JBOHYR010000078.1:0-8015 GCA_050737995.1 Rhodanobacteraceae bacterium | reverse complement strand
CGTATGGCATAGCGCGCAAAGGTCGTATCCAGCCGGGTCGGGACCAATATCGAATTCCAGAACCAGTCGTTGGCCCAACTGTCGACGCTCGGCACCTGCATCCGCGCCACCACACCGATGATCGTGGACGGCGGAGCCTTGTTGTCCACGTAGAACGACTTGCCTACCGAATCGCCATGCGGGAACAGCTTGTCCGCCAGTGCCTTGGTCACGATCACGACCGGCGGCTCGTTGTGGTCGCGCATGCCCATGTGGTGCACATCTGCGTCGGTAAAGTCACGCCCCGCGATCAGCTTCAATCCGAGCGTGTGGATCATTTGCGCACCGCCGAAATAGTAAGCGGCCTGCGCGGTCGAATGCTGCTGGGTCGGCTTCAGGTAAACACCGCCACTCCACGTGCTGTTGGTCAGCGGCAGCGTGTTGATGGCGATCGCCGACTGCACGTCGGGCAGGTTCCGCAGCGTCGCGACGTCTTCCTGCTGCATCGCGTCGAGCTTGTCGATCGATCCGGCGTCGTCGCCGGTCGGTGCGCCGACCCATTCTTGCGTCACCATGAAAAGATTCTTCTCGTTCATGCCCGTCGGGCGCTGGATCCGATCGATGCGCTGGCCGATGATGAAGATCGCGTTGCACACGATCGCGAGCGTCAGCGCGATCTGCAGCGCAATCAGCACCACGCCGGCCTTGTGCTTGCGTAATGCCGCGATCAAGGGGTGAAGGGTCATCTTGATGTCCTCAATTCGATTTATTTGTCATTCCGGGGCTGCGCGAAGCGCGGAACCCGGAATCCAGCTCTCGAGCGATGCCGGAAAAGCTGGATTCCGGATCGCCGCTACGCGGCGTCCGGAATGACGAAAGATTTGGTCGATCAGCCAGCACTAGCTCTCTCGTCATCGTCAATTGGATTTCAATTGCCACGCGGGCTGCACCCGTGCGGCACGAAAAGTCGGATACAACCCGGCCAGCACGCTCGCCACGATCGCCACGGCCAGCGTGAGCAACAGCAATGACCAATCCAGGTGCGCGAGGTCGGCGATATCCCTCGGCATGACCAATCCGATCCCGGCGATGCCGATCCACGTCAGCAACAGGCCCAGCACGCCGCCAGCCAGCCCGATAATCCCCGCCTCAGTCAGGAACTGTGCGTAGATGGCTGCGCGCGGTGCACCCAGTGCGCGGCGCACGCCGATCTCGCTGCTGCGCCTCAGGAACTTGGCAAGCAACAATCCGGCGGTATTGACCAGGCACACCAGCAACAGGCCCAGCGCGACGTACAGCGAAATCCGGGTGTCCGGCGGCACCACGTGTTCATGATCCAACCATGCCATCAGGCCGCGCAGGCGAACGTTGGGCGCCCATCCCGGATGCCGTTCGCGTGCAAAACCCTCCAGATAATTCCGGTAACTCTGCGCCGCGGCCGCGCTGTCCAGTTGCGCCATGTACGAAATCCAGATGCAACTGGAATGCTGCAGGCCGACGAAGCCGGATTCCTTGGGCGTACTCGTGCAATTGGTATTGCCGTTGTTGGGCATGCCGGCTGCAATCGCGGTATTGAACGGCAGGAACACGCCCTCGTCTCCCATGTTGAAGCCGCCGGTGTTGACCACGTCATAGAATTTGGGCTGCGGATTCCAGTCGCCAAGCACGCCGACCACGCGGTAATCACGGCTCTCGATATTCAGCGTCTTGCCAACGCTGTCGCCGCCACCGAACACCTTGCGGTTGAGCTTGCCGCTGATCACCACGACCTGTGCTCGATGCGCGTCATCGGCCGCGCTCCAGCCGCTGCCGTAAGCGAACGGCACATCCAGCATCGGGAAGAACGCGGAGAACACCGCGTGCCCGGAGATATTGATCGGGTGCTTGGCCGGGTCGGCCGGAACCACCGACGGCGAGACCATGTACATCGCCGATTGCAATGTCGCGCGATGGTCGCGCATCAACGCCACAGCGTCATCGTAGGTCAGCGCATCCGGCGGCCCCTTCTCGGTTTGCGTGGGATCAACCTTTTGCGAGGTGGGACCCCACGGGTCGATCTGCGGCACGAACAGCTTCGACGACTTCCACGGAATCGGATCGCCCGACACCGCGCGGAACACCGACCAGGTCGTCATCGACGCGGCCACGCCGAAGCCGATGGTCAGGATCATCAGCGCCGTGAGCATCTTGTTGCGCTTCAGGCTGCGCAGCGCGAGGTCGAGGTAGTAACCGAACATTTGCATTGGTTCCTCAGATTGAGCCCCTCTCCCTTCGGGAGAGGGGTTGGGGTGAGGGTTCGGCAATCGCGAAACGTATCGCAAGACCCGCACCCTTACCCGCCGCTTCGCGGCACCCTCTCCCGGAGGGAGAGGGGAAAACAGCATCGTCAGTTCCTCATTACGATCACTGCTCAACCCTCGTCGCAATCCGACGGCCGCGCGGCGAACGAGTAATACGGCATGACGAAACAGGCGTAGCGATCACCGGCACTTGCCTGCTCTCGCAGCGCCCTTGCTTGTGTTTGACGCAACGCCCGCAGTTGCGCGGCGCTGGGATACACGTTGACGGCGGGCAGGATCAGTGACTTTTCGGGATACCGCGCCGATGGCGTGGCGTTCGCGACAGCCGTGGTGGACCACGTGTGGAACCAGGCCAGCACTGCGAAATTGATCGCGATGGCGGCGACGATGATGATGAGTTTCTGGATGATCTTCATGATTTCAGCCTTCAGGTAGAAGCAACATCCCCCGATACTTTGCATCGACGACATACCCCCGCGCTGCGCGCGCGTTCGCTTCGCTCCGCCCTTCGTTTCGAAGGGGGTGGGCATCCTTCCCTCTTCGCTTGCGAAGGGGGATTGAGGGGGATGGCTTTGATGCGTCGAAACAGCCCCATCCCCACCCAACCCTCCCCTTGAAGGGGAGGGCATCAAGGCGCCCCGTTTTCAGCGCCGGCCTGGGTAACCTTCGCCGGCGTGTGGAATCGGGGCTCCTCGGCAATGTCCACGGCCTGACCATCGATGATGTGCACGCTGCGCTGCGCGCGCGCGGCCAATTCCGGATCGTGGGTCACCATCACGATGGTCGCGCCGCCGCGGTGGATTTCCTCGAGCAGTTCCATCACGCTTCGCGCCATCTGGGTATCGAGGTTGCCGGTCGGTTCGTCCGCGAGCAGCAGGCGAGGCGAGCCCGCCAGCGCACGCGCAATCGCGACGCGCTGTTGCTGACCGCCCGACAACTCGGCCGGGTAGTGCTTCATGCGCGATGCGAGACCCACGCGTTCCAGCGATTCCTGGATGCGCTGCTGGCGCTCGGCGGTTTTCATGCCGCGGTAGCGCAACGGCACCTCGACGTTGTCGTGCACGTTGAGATCGGGGATCAGGTTGAAGCTCTGGAACACGAACCCGATCTTCTCGTTGCGGATTTTCGAGCGCGCGTTGTCGCCGAGCCCGCTGACGTCGGCGCCATCGAGCAGGTATTCGCCGCCGGTGAAACTTTCCAGCAACCCGGCGATGGTGAGGAAGGTGGTCTTGCCGGAACCGGATGGCCCCATCACCGCGACGAATTCGCCTTCCTTGACGTCGATGTTGAAGTCGCGGAGCGCGTAGGTTTCCACCACTTCGGTGCGGTAGACCTTGGACAGGTGGGTCATCTTGAGCATGTCATTTCCTCGGTTGCTGTGAATTTGACTCCCCTCTCCCTTCGGGAGAGGGGCTGGGGGTGAGGGTTCGGTCCCGAATGCGGCATGACGCGAGCGTCGTACCCTCATCCGCCCTCCGGGCACCTTCCCCCAAAGGGAGAAGGGAAAACATTCAATCGCTTATCGCGACGCGCGCGGCGCCGTTGAAATTGCTGGTTCCTGAAATCACCACTTTGTCGCCGACCTTCAGCCCTTGCAGGATCTCGACCTTGTCGATGGAACTTGGTCCGAGGCTGACCGGCGTCTTGTAGGCGATCCCGTCGCGCACGACGTAGGCGTAGCGGCCTCCGGATTCGTCGACGAACGAACCGCGCGCGACCGTCAGCACGTTGTCGCGCTTGTCCAGCACGATGCGCACCGACAGGCGCTGGTTCTGGCGCAACTGCTCCGGCTTCTTGCCTTCGAAGCGCACCCGCGCCACCACTTCGCCATTCACGACTTCCGGCGAAATCGCACTGACCGCGCCTCTCCAATCCTGCCCGTTGCCGCTGATCGCGGCCGGCATGCCCGGCGCCAGATCGCGCGCAAAACTTTCCGGCACGTTCACCTGCACTTCCAGCGCGGACAGGTCGACCACGGTCAGGAGTTTCGCGTCCTTGGGCACGGTCGCGGTCTGCGCAATGAACAACTGTCCTACCTGGCCGTTTACGGGCGAACGCACGTTGAGGTCCTCGACCTGGCGCTTGAGGTCGGCGACCAGCAGCTTCTGGCGTTCATAGGCGAGCTTCTTGGCCTGGATTTCGAGGTTCAGGCTGGAGTCGTCCATGCCGAGATTGCTCCTGGCATGGCGCAATCCGATCTGCGCCTTGTCCAGCACGTCGCGATGGCGGTCGACATCGAGCTGCGATACCGCACCCTTCTTGAACGCTTCCTGGTAGCGCTTCAAATCGCGAGCGGCGCTCTGCTCGTCGATCTGTGCGTTCTCGAACGTACCCTGCAACTTCGAACGCTGCTGATTCGCATCGATCTTCGACTGCTGGTAAGCCACCTGCATCGCGTCTTCGTTGTTCTGTTCCTGCGCAAGCTTGTTGGTCAGCTCGGGACTGGCGATCACGGCCAGCACCTGGCCCTCCTTCACCTTGTCGCCGGCATGCGCCTTCAGCACCACCGCACCGGCGGCATTGGCGTACAGGGTCGGACTCACCGCCGCGACTACGCGGCCGTCGGCGGCGATGTCGCGCACGAACGAGCCGCGTTCGACCGTCGCGATCTGCAGGCGCGACGCGCTGACCGACGAACCGGCTGAAAACAGCCGCAGCGCACCCGGCACCAGCCAGATGAGCAGCAGCAGTACCACCACGCCGATGGCGGCGAAGATCGCCAGCTTCTTCTTGCTGACGCGATGTTCGATGATGCGATCCGTTGCGGCGGTGTCTCGAATGCTCATTCCGGGTCTCCGGCCGCAACCGCGCGGCCACATCCCCTATAGAGCAAGTGCGGTGCCAACAGCCGTTCCGTTATTTCTCTCTATATTTCAATGAATTGAAAACGTGCCACCAACGCGATACGTGTCCGCGGACAACCCGCGGACAGGTCGCCGCGACCTTCCCGCGAACACAGGACGATCGTCGTGCGACCATTCGCGAGGCTGAAGCATCTATCCATCGTGGACATGCCCTCGACCTTCCAGCAGCACGTCGACCCGGATCTGGTTATCCGCCTGCAACGCGGCGACCTTGCCGCGTTCGAAGTCGTATACCGGCAGTTCGAGCGCGCCGCATGGACGCTGGCGTTGCGGCTGACCGGACGCGCCGATGTCGCGCAGGAAGTCATGCAGGACGCATTGTTGAAGTCCTTCGAGCGCGCCCGCCAATACCGTGGCGACGCGCCGTTTGCCGCGTGGCTGCGCAAGCTGGTGGTGAACGAGGCGCTGATGCAGTTGCGCCACGACCGTTTGCACATCATCGAGGTCCTCGATGAATCGCGGATCGACGACGAAACTCCGGTGCCGTGGATGCTGGTCGATTCCGAAACACTCGACCGCGCGCTGAACCGTTTGCCGGATACCGCGCGTGCGGTGCTCTGGCTGTACCACGTCGAAGGCTACACGCACGTCGAGATCGCCCAACAATTCGGGCGCTCGGTGAGTTTCTCCAAATCGCAGCTCGCGCGCGCCATCCGGCGCCTGCGCGAACTGCTGCAGACACAAGTGGAGGAGATGCCATGCACGACCGGCTCGACCACGACCGCATGAACGACGATGCCGCGCTCGCCGCCGCATTGCGCGCGATTCCAGCGACCCTGCCTGCCCGCGATGCATGGGCCGACCTGGCGGCGCGCATCCGGCGCCGCCGCAACACCCGCAGGGCGGTGTGGTTCACCCTGCCCGCCGCGTTTGCCGCGGGCATCGCGCTTGCGGTGCTGTGGCCCCGCGCGTCGTTGCACGCCCCCTCGCCGACACCCATCCGCGCCGCACAGTCCGTCACCGCGCCCGCAAACACCACGACCGACACGGACATCGCCGCCCTGCAGGCGAGTTCGCGGCAATGGCAAACCTGGGTACAAAATCTAGACGACAACGGCGCGCCGCTGAACGACCGCGCGCTGGCGCAGGCCGTGGCGTTGCAGGACCGCATCGGACTCGTCGACCTGCAGCTCTCCGCCACGCGCGATCCGGCAACCCTCACCGACCTCTGGCAGCAACGCATCACGTTGCTGCAGCGTCTCGGCCTGTTGCATCTGCAACCGTACATGGTTGCCGAGCAGGTGGTCCCTGCTGCTGCCCGCGCAACCCCCATGTGAACACTCCATTTGAACCGGAGATACGCCATGAAACGACTGCTCCCAATTTGCCTGTTGATCCTGGCCGGCACGGCCACCGCCGCGCCGCCTGCTTCCACCTCCGGACAATCCTCCGCGATCGATGCCGCCGTGCAGCAGCAAAGGGCCGCATTGCAAACGCGCATGAATGCGCTCGCAGCACGGATGGCGGCGTTGTCCACGAAGATCGGCGACGAAGCCAACGCCAGTGCCCTGCGCTATCTCGCCGACAGCAAGCGCGGCATGCTCGGCATGGCGGTGAGTCCGGCGGGCGATGGCCTGCAGGTGTACGCGGTCACGCCGGGCGGACCCGCCGAGCGCGCGGGTTTGAAGACCAGCGATCTGATCACCGCGGTGGACGGCAAACCGGTGCGGCTGGACGACATGGCTTCGGCGGGGAAGATCTGGAATGCACAAGTCGGCACGCCGATCGCGCTGACCGTTCGCCGCCGTGGCAAGACAGTAAGGTTGCGCGTTACCCCCGAACGCCTGCAGGCGGGCGACTGGGACGCGACCGTACGCGCGGCGGAACGCGCGGCCCAGGAAGCTGCCGCGTCGGTGCGTTCGCCCGAATTCCAGAAGCAGATCCAGGCCAGCATCGACGACGCGATGAAGGAAGCATCCGCAGCACGCTCGGCCGCGATGCAAGCCCGGATGCATGCCGGTACATGGCAAATCGACATGTCACCGTGGTGGGGCCTCAACCTGGTCCCATTGAACCCCGACCTCGGCCGCTACTTCGGTACCGACAAGGGTGCGCTGGTGCTGTCGCGCGACCCGAAGCGCTATCCCGGAATCCGGCCCGGCGACGTCATCACAGCGGTGGACGGCAAGACCGTTGCGCGCCCCGAGGACGTATTTCGCGCCGCGCGCGGAGCGCCCGGGGACAAGACGGTGCAATTGACGGTGCGCCGCCACGACAAGCCGGTCATGCTGGCTTTCAAGGCCCCGTCGCAATGGATGGTGTTGCCGCCACCGCCACCAGCACCGCCTGTGCCGCCCACGCCCCCGCCACCGGTAGGACCCGTTCCACCACCATCGCCGCCGGTCGGACCCGCTCAACCGCCATTGCCGCCACCACCGCTGCCCTCCTCGGCGCAAACGCGGTAGCGAGACGTCATCCCCTCGTCAACGAGAGCGCCGCGGGCGATCTCCCTCCCCCTTCAAGGGGAGGGCCGGGGTGGGGATGGGTTTTGCCGTGATCACGCAACCGCGACGCCGATGCGCTTCATCACGCCATCGTCGAGTTTGTCGAGCGCATCCAGCGCACCGAGGTTTTCCTCGAGCTGTTCGCGCCGGGTCGCGCCAAGCATCACCGTCGAAACATGCGGATTTTTCAGGCACCAGGCGATTGCGAACTGCGCGGGCGACACACCGAGCTCTTTCGCGATCGGCAACAACTTCGCGACCCTCGCCATGTCGGCGCGGCCTTCGAGTGATTCGACCTTCAGTCGCAACCATTCGTAGCCCGGCAACGCGAGCCGCGAGTCGTCGGGAATGCCGTCGACGTACTTGCCGGTGAGCACGCCCGAAGCCAGCGGCGACCAGATCGTCGTGCCCATCCCGAACTCGTCGAA